>JACIZP010000325.1 GCA_014359355.1 Calditrichota bacterium
GACCACGGGAATACCACTTACGATACTTGGGGGTTTGTGGGAGACAACCTCCTTAGCGGCGGCCTGTGGATCGGTGCCTTGCAGGCCATGGCCCGGCTCGCCGCCGCCATGGGGGAGACAGGGCTCAAGGCGGAGGTGGAAAGAACCCTGGCCGTGGCAAAACAGGTATTGGACAACCTCTTCTGGCTGGAGGATCTGCAGTACTACCGGCTGGACGCCCATTCTACGGCCATCATGGCAGACGGGCTCAATGGCCAGCGCTATTGCGAGACCACGGGCTTGGAGCCCATTCTCCCTCCCAGCCGTATCGCCTCCCATCTGCATCAGGTTTTCGAGCGGTGTGTCGCGCCCTTGGCTGACTACACTGGCGACGGCATCGGCGACATGGGCGCCGTGAATGGGCGCAAGGCCGACGGCAGTCCGCTCCCCTCAGGACAACCCAATGAAGTGTGGACCGGCTCTTCTTACTTCGTGGCTGCCAGCATGTACCACTGGGGCAAGGAGCTGGGTGACGAAACCCTCATGCAAAGGGCCTTGCACACGGCCTATGGCGTGTACTATCAGACGTGGGTTAACGAAAGGACTGCCTACTTCTTCAACACGCCGGAGGCCTGGTACTTTGCCGACCCGGCGCAGTATCGCGCCGAGCAGTACCAGCGTCCCCGCGCCGTGTGGGAACTCCTCCTCGAGATCGACAATCCCTTTGACACCCTTGCCGTCGCCGTCAGGGAGCTTAGAGGGGACTGCGGCGCAGCCTTGGAGCCCACGTTGCGACAGAACTGGCCAAATCCTTTCAATGCCGGTACGGCAATCGTCTATGACTTGCCGGAGGAAGGGCATGTGGTCATGACGGTGCACAACACGGCGGGCCGGCTGGTCAGAGAGTTGGTCAACGCCACCCAGCGTGCCGGGTCCCATCGCGTGCTGTGGGATGACCTTGCACCCAGTGGGGTGTATTTCTGCCGACTCTCTGTCAGGACACGAGCGGGGGAGGCTGTCAAGACAATGAAAATGGTACGTCTCAGGTGAGGCAATACCGGTAGGCACTCGTCTGATGAGGAGGAAGGGATGAAATCACCGCAGGCGCTGCTACTCGCGTTGGCCCTTGGAGCTGTGACCATGGCACAGACGGCGACTCCCGACGCTGGGCCCAGTCCCATGGTGAGGACACTCCTGGCGCAGATGTCGTTGGAAGAAAAAGTGGGGCAGATGACCCAGATCTCCCTGGAGCTCGTGTGCAAGGGCTACCCCATGACCCAGGACCCGCTGGAAATCGACCTGCCCAGCCTCAGGCGGGCGCTTCTGGAGTACCATGTGGGGTCGATCTTGAACGTCGGCACCTCTGCCCACACCTTGGAACGCTGGCGGGAGATCATCACCACCATCCAGGACGTGGCAACCAAAGAGACCCGCTTGGGCATTCCGGTGATCTATGGCATCGACGCGGTGCACGGCGCCGGCTACACCTTAGGGGCCACGCTCTTCCCGCAGCATCTGGGCATGGCAGCGACGTGGGAGCCGGAGCTGGTCCGCAAGGAGGCGGAGATAACGGCCTATGAGATTCGTGCCTGCGGCATCCCCTGGAACTTTAGTCCAGTGCTGGATATCGGACGACAACCGCTCTGGCCGCGCCTATGGGAGACCTTCGGCGAAGACCCATACTTGGCCTCGGTCATGGCACGAGCCTATGTGGCGGGCCTGCAGGGGAGCGATGGCCGCCTGGACACCCACGAAAGAGCAGCCGCCTGCGCCAAGCACTACTTAGGCTACAGCTTTCCACTCACGGGCAAGGACCGGACCCCCGCCTGGATCCCCGAACGCATGCTGCGCGAATACTTCCTGCCTCCTTTCCAGGCGGCGGTCCAGACCGGCGTGAAGACAGTGATGGTCAATTCCTCAGAAATCAACGGCATCCCGGTGCACGCCAGCTCTTTCTACCTGCGTGACCTCTTGCGCGGCGAATTGGGGTTCCAGGGAGTGATCGTCTCTGACTGGGCAGACATCAGGAATCTCCACGAACGAGACCGCGTGGCCTCCACGCCGAAAGAGGCGGTGCGCATGGCCGTCATGGCTGGCGTCGACATGAGTATGGTCCCCCTGGATTACAGCTTCTATGACCTCCTCTTGGAGCTGGTGCGCGAAGGAACTGTGCCTGAGGGGCGCATCGACGAGGCGGTGGGGAGAATCTTGCAACTCAAGGCCGACCTTGGCCTGTTCGCAGATCCGTACCCGCCAAAGGAGGCATCAGGGCGCTTCGCCTCGCCCGACTGCCGGGAGATCGCCCTGCAAGCCGCCCGCGAGTCCATCACGTTGCTGAAGAACAGCGGCAAGCTCCTTCCTCTTTCCTCATCGGCCAAAGTGCTGGTCACTGGGCCAACGGCCCACAAGCGCTCGTGCCTGAATGGCGGTTGGACCATCACCTGGCAGGGAGACCGCGAGGACCTCTACCCGAAGGACACACCCACCATTCTTGAGGCAATCGTGGCCACGGCAGGCCGGGAAAGGGTGAAGTACGTGCCAGGTGTAGAAGTGAACCGTGAGATTGACATCAAAGCAGCGGTAAAGGCCGCTCGCACGGCGGATGTGGCTATCGTCTGTCTCGGCGAAGACCCCTACTGTGAGACGCCTGGGAACATCTCTGATCTTACCTTGCCCGAGCCCCAGCTCCGCCTGGTCGCCTCGTTGGCAGCGGCAAAGGTGCCCGTCGTCGTGGTGCTGGTGGAGGGGAGGCCGCGCCTCATCACCAGCATCGCCGACAAAGCGGCAGCCATTGTCATGGCTTACCTGCCGGGACCACAAGGTGGACAGGCAATCGCCGACGTTCTGTTCGGCCGGGTCAACCCCTCGGGCAAGCTCCCCATCACCTACCCGCGCGCTTGTAACGACCTAACCCTCTACGACCACAAGCACAGTGAGAATGCCAATTCTTTCAATCGCTACGATCCGCTCTTCCCATTTGGCTTCGGCCTCAGCTACACCTCGTTTGCCTATGGCGACCTCACGCTCGACAAAGAAACGTTGGGGCGTGGCGATTCCTTAACCGTGAGCGTCACAGTGGAGAACGTGGGCCAGCGAAGTGGCAAGGAAGTCGTGCAGCTCTACCTCAGCGACCTGTACGCCTCAGTGACGCCCTCGGTGCGCCGCCTGAAGCGGTTCACCAAAGTGGACCTCTGGCCTGGAGAGAAGCAAACTGTGCACTTTACTCTGCACGAGTCTGATCTGGGCTTCATTGGCATGGACAATCGGCTGACGGTTGAACCCGGCCAGTTTGCCGTCCGCGTCGGGGACTTGGTGCGCACCTTTGTGCTGGAGTAGGAACTTGCGGAGCTGCCTCATGCAACACGGTGACCATAGCGCAGTAGCTTCGCCCTGCATGGGAGCGCTAAACTCAGCGTTGAGCAGCCAAGCCGCAACGGAGCAGGCGACGGTGACCTGTCCATGAGTCTGACCCAGCTGGACATAGCCCTTATCGGCACCTACTTCGTCGTGCTGATGGCATTGGCGTGCTACTTCTCGCGGCGCGAGAAGACCAGCACAGACTACTTTCTGGCCGGACGCGGGACAGGGTGGGTGGTGATCGGCGCCTCTCTCTTTGCCTCGAACATCTCCAGCGAGCACTTTGTCAGCCTGGCCGGTTCTGGGGCAAGCCGCGGCCTGGCCGTAGGTCATTTCGAGTGGCTGGCGTGCCTCGTGGTCCTCCTGCTGGGTTGGATGTTTGTGCCCGTCTATTTCAGTTCGGGCGTCTCAACCACGCCTGAATTCCTGGAGAGGCGCTACGGCAGGGCCAGCCGCATCTACCTGAGCAGCGTGTCCATCGTCGCCTATGTGCTCACGCGCATCTCGGTCATCCTTTTCGCCGGCAGTCTCCTTCTCCACGAGATGGTGGGCTGGGACCTGGCGACCTCTGCCGTGGTTATGGTCTGCGTGGCCGGTGTGTACTCTGTGGCCGGAGGACTGAAGGCGATCGTCCACCTGGACGTGTTCCAGTCGGCAGTCCTGCTGGCCGGGGCGGCGCTGCTGACCGGGCTTGGGCTGCGGGAAGTGGGCGGCTGGCATGGTCTCCAACACAGGGTGCCGCAGGAATTCTTCCACATGATAAAGCCGCCCTCCGACCCCGATTTCCCTTGGACGGGCATCCTGTTCGGGGCACCTGTCCTCAGTGTCTGGTACTGGTGCACGGATCAGTACGCGGTGCAGCGAGTGCTGAGCGGCAAGAACATCGACCAGGCCAGGAGCGGCGCCATTCTGGCAGGGTTCCTCAAGATCCTCCCCGTCTTCGTGCTCGTGCTCCCTGGCCTCATTGCTCACGCGCTCTCGGGCGATTCCACCCTGGGCGCTCGGGCTTATCCAGTTCTGGCAGCTTGCACTCTGTTGCCACCCGGCGTCAAGGGAGTGGTTGTGGTGAGCCTCATGGCTGCCCTCATTAGTTCGCTCGCCAGCTGTTTCAACAGCAGCTCGGCCCTCTTCACTATGGATTTCTACCGTGAGGTCCGGCCGCAGGTGACAGAGAAGGAGTTGGTGCTAGTGGGCAGACTGGCCACCACGGCGCTCGTCATCCTGGCCATTCTCTGGGTGCCCTTCATGCGCTACATCAGCTCGCAAATCTTTGCCTATTTGCAGCGCGTGCAGGCCTACGTCGGCCCGCCGGTAGCGGCGGTGTTTGTGATTGGCATCCTCTGGCCGCGCGTCAACGCCAAGGGGGCCATCTGCTCCCTGTGCGTGGGGACGATCGCCGGAGCTCTGCGCCTTGTGTTGGAACTGTTGGACAAGACGGGGCGCCTTGGCTGCGCCCTCCTGGAGCAGATGGCGCGCATCCACTTCCTGCACTTTGCGGCGCTGTTGTTCGCCCTGTCGGCCATCGTGCTGGTCGGTGTCAGTCTGGTTACCGCCCAGCGTTCGCCTCACCAGAGCAAGGTGTCGAGTGTACCACACGGCGCGCTTGCCGGCCAATATGCCTGGGCGGCCGGCAACTGCAATCACACCTGGCACCGGGCGAACGTCGCGTTCTCTATTTTGTTGGTCATAGTGGTCCTTTTGCTGTATTCGCGTTTTCTGTGACGAGCGATGAAACGCCATTCAACCAAAGCGCTTGTCAGTGTGATGCTCTCCGCCGTTACCTGGAGCGCGGCGATAGCCGGCGGCGAGATCCACTTGGCAGCGATTCCCTCAAGGCCAGAGGTAGGGCAAGAGTTTCGCATAGTGGCCTGGGCAAAGGGATTTCCCCGCCTGGTAGGGGTCGACCTGCGCCTGGTGATCGATGCGCTGGCGGTGCAAGTGCACGGCGTGGAACCCGCGGCACTGCGCCGTTTCGACTGGGTGCGGTGGAAGACGGCAACTGACCCAGGCCCAGCGGTGACCGCGCTCATGCTGAGCAAGCAGCATACTGGCGTCGCCCTTGTCGATGGCGATACCCTTGTGGTGCTGCGCTGCTTGCGCGTGGGAGCTCAAGGGAGCTCCGTTGGTTTACGCTCTGGCTACCCGGTGGCCATCGACGAGGCGTTGCGAGAGGTCTCGTGCACCGTGTTCCCCGCGGCCATTGCTCAGGCGACCTCTGTGGAGGAAGAGGCAGAGGCCACGGACCTTTTCGGCGCCGCGGCATTCCCCAATCCGTGCAAAGGGACCGTCGCGCTGCGGGTGACAGGCGTGCCAGCGGCTGGTTCGGCTCGTTGGTGCCTCTACGACGCACTCGGCAGATTGGTGTGGGAGCAGGAGGGTCCGGTGACCACGGGTGCAACACGGCTGCTCTGGCATGGGGTCGATGCTGCTGGGCAGCCGTTACCTGCCGGGACCTACTTCTACCGCCTGAGAATTGGGGCAAGGGAGCTCAGAGGAAAATGCGTGCTGCTACGATAGCGATCTTCAGCCAGCTCCTGGGCGCTGCATTTTCGCTGGCTGCCCCACAGCTCGCCGGACGGGTCACCGGCCTGGGGCACAGGCCAGTGGCCGACGCCACTGTGGTGCTCCTGCCGGATCTTGCCGTCACCAGGACCGACAGCGCTGGCTGCTACGCTTTGACGCCATCGGGTTACAGTGCCTTCCAGCTGCACGTCTCTGCTCCCCACATGCTCGCGCAGCGGCAGCGAGTGGCCGTGGAGACAGGGGGCGCTGCAGTCGACGTGCAGCTCGCCCCTGGCGACGAGAACGCCGACGGCCGCTTAGACCTATTGGACGCCATAGCGCTGGTGCAACGCTTTGGCCCGGTTGCCGCCAACGACCCTCTGGACGCCGACGGCAATGGTGCGCTCTCGGCCCAGGACCTGGAGGTGTGGTACGACACCTGCTGGCAAGCAGAAGGCCATTGGCGCTCCTTTGTCCTGCTCGACGACGCCGAGCATGCCGGCCCTGCGGTCGTCTATCCGCCGCAGGGGCGATGGCAGACCCACAAAGACCAAGGCTCGACGACGCTGCCGGCGCCAGGCGTCGCTGTGACGCCGAGCGCCGGGGGCTATCTCTCCTCGCGTGCGTATCAGTTTCGCTACGTGCTTGGCTCAACAGTGCAGAACCCGTTTGCCTTGATCAGATTTCTGTTTGGGCAGAACGACCAGGTCACGTTCGATGCCCGAGCCTACGAAGGCTTCGCTGTCGCCCTCAGGGGAGAAGGGCAGCCGCTCATCGTCTCGCTAAAGTCCGCTGTCACCTCAGATGACTGGGCCGAGTACTTCGTGCGCATCCCCGAGGTGCCCAGGGAGTGGCGAGTGTACGAATTCGACTTCCGCCAGGATTTCCACCAACCGTCATGGGGACAGCGGGAGAGCAGCGAGGATGTCCTTCGCACCCTGCAGGCGGTACAGTTCAAAGCCGACGAGAGTTCTCGGGACAGGGCCCTTAGCCTGTGGATCGACAACCTTCTCTTCTATGGGCGCCTATACGAGCCGCCCACCACACAGGTGAACGTGCGTGTTGCAGAGCAGGGGCAACCGCTTCCGGCCGCGGTCGTCACGATCGACGGGCTGGATTGCCGCCGCCAGGCGCTCAGCGACCTGCGCGGGGAGGTCCTCTTTCCTGCGGTTCCGGCGGGCTCCTATCGTCTCTGGGCCTGGCGCCCAGGCTACGCAACCGACACGCTGGCTCTCCAAGTCGAAGGCCAGGAGAGACTCGACCTGGGTTCGCTGGGAGCACGGCGCCTCATCCCTGTGCCGAAGCCTCTTTCACGCGGCCCGGTGCGCGTCGTAAACGGCCGTCTGGAGGTAGATTTCGATGGGGACACGGTCTACGA
>JACIZP010000326.1 GCA_014359355.1 Calditrichota bacterium
GCGCGAGTCCGCATGGCCCCAGGAGCTCCGGATGTAGAGTCCCTGACCCTTGTACGGCGTCAAGGTCCACAGGCGGTTGCCATAGTTCTCCACGTCGCGGTAGTAGACCACCGCGTCCAAGGAGATGTCCAGCACCGGCGCCCACTGCAAGCCGATTTCATATGCCGTGGAGCGCATCGGTTCCTGGTCAACCCACACCGTGGTCATCGACGGGGAGGCCGAATAGTTGGTGAAGTTGTAGTCGGTGTACAACGAGGCAAAGTTCGGGTACTGAATGAACTTGCCAAAGGAGTAGTGCATCGCCATACGATCAGAGATCGGGTGCGACACACCCAAGCGCGGGCTGAAGAACCACTTCCAACCCACCTTCCCGTCGCGTACCGGGCGCAGTTCCCATAGCGCGCCGGTCGCATCGGCAATGTAGTCCCATGGGTGGAAATCGTTCTTGAAGCGCCTGGTGTCGTTGTCATAGCCGTCCACCCGCGCACCCACGTTCACGATCATGCCCATGTACTCGATGCGGTCCTGCAGGTAGAAGCCGAACTCCTTCGGGTAGAACGTGTGCTTGTCCAGGTGGAAGCACTCCATCGGGTACTGGTGACCAGCGCCACCGAGCTCCGCCTGCTTGTTGTCCACGTCCACGTAGTGGTAGCGGAACTGGAATCCTGTCTTGATCTGGTGGTTGTAGGTGATCTGGCTGGTCAGGTCACCCTTGATGGTGCTCACGTTGCGCGTGGTGCGGCTGTAGAGTGCAGCCGGGTAGCGCGGCCGGAACAGGCCACCAGTGGTCCAGAAATTGACCTTGTTCTCCATGTAGGTCTGGTCGATGGCACTGTAGAAGAAGGTGCGGTTGGGGTCCCTGGGCCCGAGCACAGCGTCGGGGTGCTCATTGAGGTAATTGCCCACGTAGCCGTTGACCGTGGTCCAGTCGATGTAGGTGATGCCGGTGGCCTCATCGGTCTTGGTGACGCCGCCCACGTAGCGGAGGTACTCCTCACGCGAATCAAAGTCGATAAAGTCGCCCTTCTCGTCGATGTCGCAGTAGCCATCGCCGTTGTCGTCCGGATAGCCGAGCTCGCTGTTCTTGTTGCTCTGGCTGATCTGGATCTCGTAGAAGGTTTTTGGCGACAGGGTGTGGGTCCACTTGGCGTAGGCCACCAGGCCCAGGTCCTTGTAACGCGGCGCGCCCTCCATGTAGTACAACCACTTCGGGTTGAACTTCCAGTTGACAAAGTTGAACAACTGGCCTCCGTCGTCGATTTGCCCATAGAGGGTCACGCGCATGTCCTTGGTGAAATCGTAGTGCAGCTTCAAGCTGCTGACGATGCGCTTATCCAGGTCGAAGGGCATGGCGGAGGTGCGCAGGTTCTGGTAGCGCCCCGTCAGGAAGAAGCCGCCCTTGCCGCCCGTGAAAGGCAACGGTCCACTCAGATTGCCTTCAACCTCGTAGGAGCGGCCCAGACCCACAGAGTCGTCGGGATCATAGTAGTACTTGTCCCGGCACAGCTGCTCGTTCCATGTGTACAGCTGGGCAGAACGCTGATCCTTGATCTGCGACGAAGCAGCCAGCTTGTCCCGCTCGTCAAAGTAGCCAATCTGGAGGATGTTGCCTTGGGCGTCCTTCTTGCTGTCCTTCATGTAGTACGGGTTGGTGCCAAAGTGCTCGATCTTGTCCATAGGCGTGCCGCGGACATAGATCTTGCCGGTGTAGTGCTGGCCGCCGGACTTGGTCACCATGTTCACGATGCCAGCCGACGCAGTGGGGTATTCAGCGGTGAAAGTGCCAGCGTAGACGTTCAATTCCTGGATGGCGCTCGACAGCATTTCGGTCATGGCCGTCTCGCGGAGTTCCGAGCGACGGAACGCCTGGTAGACGTGCCCAACATCCAAGGTGCCAAACGCGCCGGTGCCGCCCGAAAAGTACGTGTCGGACACATCCACGCCGTCCACCAGGTACTTGGTCTCGTACTTGCGACCGCCACGCACGTACCCGCTGAACGTGCTCGCCGCCGTCTCCACCAGGTCGCGGTAGCTCCCGACCGGCAAGCGGTGGTCAAGTTCCTCGGCCTCCATGGTGGTTTTGGACTGGGTGAGCGTCTTCTCCACCAAGGGCCTTTCGGCCACAACGGTGACCGCCTGGCCTTCGATCACGGTCGGGCTGAGCTGGAAGTCGACATCGGAAGTCAGCCCAGTGACCACGCGCACGCCAGTCTTGGTCACGGCTGTGTAACCCATGAATGATGCCTTAACGGAATACACGCCTGGGGGGACGTTGAGGATAAAGTATCGACCTTGCAGGTCAGTGGAGGCTCCCATTGTCGTGCCTTCGATGATGACGTTCACGCCGGGCAGCGGCTCACCCGTGTCGGCATCCGTCACCCGTCCAGCAATCTTGCCGGTGACCGCGAACACAGGCACCGCCGCTGCCAGCGACAAGACCAGGACAATGGGAACAAGAAGCGCCAGTTGTAGGATGCGTTTGTGCATGTCCATGCTCCTCCAGTTTAGGGCTCTCTCGCACAACACTCCTCAGACTCGCTACCGCCTACCCTCCGGCACTCACCTCCTTTCCTCGTAGGACCCAAGGCAAAAATAAAGGGAATAGAGCTCTCCCGCCCAGGCCCCACGGGCAGGAGACTCCATTCCCTCAACCACTACCTCAGTCCTCCCCACCGTCACATCTAGATGAAGCGTCCGCAAGGTTACCATTGTGCTCCACTCGATGATGCTCGGGGAA
>JACIZP010000327.1 GCA_014359355.1 Calditrichota bacterium
TGCCTGGCGTTCCAACACGGCAAAGAGGTCGTCCACCGTCATGTGGACGATACCGCCCTTGCGGGCCGCACTCTCGATAGCCGCCTGATAGATAGGCACAGTGCCGATGGGCACCGGAGCTGCCGCCATGACGGCCCTGCGGATGCGGTCGAGGTCACCGGCGCTGCTGAGGTCCATGATGGTATCGGCACCCGCCGCGACGGCCACTCTCGCCTTTTCCACCTCGAGCTCCACATCTACCACATCAGAAGAGGTGCCGATGTTTGCATTGACTTTGGTGCGCAGCCCCTTGCCAACGCCGCAAACCTTATGGATTGCGTGCTTCTTGTTCTTCAGAAGCACGACCTCCCCTGCGGCGATGCGGGTGGCCAAAAGCTCGGCGTCAACCTTCTCTTGTGCAGCCACGGCGCGCATCTCGGGCGTGATGTTCCCTTTGCGCGCCTCAAGAATTTGGGTCATCTACTCCACACCTCACGGCACAATGCGCGATCCCCTTTGCCGCTAACGAATTGGGTTCCAATCGGCAAAGTTTTCCACTACCACCTTACACTTTGCTTCTGCTGTCCAAGTTTCTGCAGAATTGTAGGTCCATCCCAGATACTCCGAATCGCCACCGCCCTCGGTGGTGATGAGGAACCTGTTCGCCAGGTGGCCGAAATACAGGGCCTGCGCGCGTGGCGACTCCTGGTCCCCGCCGCTCGGGTCCACTGGTATCCACCCGTAGCCAGGCAAATACACCTCAACCCAGCGGTGGAAGACGTCGTCCATGCTGGCATCGTCCCCTCGCACCACCACCGAGCCTACATAGCGCGCCGGTAGGCCGGAAGCCCGGCACAGGGCAATGTAGACGAAACTGTACTCCGAGCACGAACCATTACCTCGCCGCAAGACCTCCGGGGCAACGTTCCAGCCACCAGCAAGCTCATAGTACATTTTTCCCATCAGCCAGTGGTAGATCTTGCGCGCAATCCAGTAGGGATTCTTTTCGTCGCCCACTGCCTCCCGCGCCGCTTGCTGAATGAGCGGATCGCCAAGGCAGTACTTGCTCCCATCAGCGAGGTAGCGCTCTTTGATCTCTGCAGGAATCTCTGCCAACGAGCCCACCCGCTCTGGACGCACATAGTAAAAGACCTCCCAGATGCGGGCTTTCACCTTCATGGTGACGGTCTCGGTGCGCGCCGGCGGCAGGTTCTCATGGCGAAAATGGGCGCACGCTTGGCCCCAGCGGTCGGTGACGGTGCCCACCGGCTTCGGCACCAGCTCCGCCTGACCTTCGAGCTGCTGCGAGTCGCGGCTGCGGGGCAGCGCGATGTAGACATCTGCAGTCTTGATTTTGCCTGGGCCGTAGTTGCGCACCTGGTGGGTGTATTCGACGATGGCATGCCGTTCGTTCGTGCGCACCAGCGGCTCTTTGCCTTCGACATCGATGCGGAAGACCTTGTCCGACTCAAAGTCCGCGCACCACACGTGGGTGCCGTCCCATGCCAGGCCCGTGGGGAAGTGGCCAGGCGATTTCACCACCCACAACACGTAGCCGTGTTCCGGGGTCATCATGTACAGCTCGTCCTGGCTGCGATCTGCCAGCCACAGGTACCTGCCGTCGAAGGCGAGGCCTTGCGGTTCCCCGCCAGGAGCTGGAAATGAAATAATGGCCGTGCCGTCTTGCGTGCTGATGCGACTCACCTTATCGTCTTTGTTGTCAGAAAGCCAGAGGGAACTCCCATCCCAAACAAGGCCACTGGGGGATGGCCCGGGTGCGTCGAGCGCCGCCAGGATGCTGCCGTCTTTGGGGTCGATCTTGTAGAGCTTCTTTTCGCCCAGGTCAACGTTCCAAAGGTGGGTCCCATCGAACGCAAGGCCCATAGGCCAGTAACCCGGCGAGGGGATGGTCGCGACCACCTTCCCCTCTGTGGTCATCTTGTAGATGGTGTCTGTCTTGCGATCGGCTAACCAAAGGTGCTTCCCATCCCACACAAGCCCGGTAGGGCAGGGACCGGGCGTGGGAAAGGAGGCAACCACCTCGCCCACCTGCGCGCCATGGAGGCGGCCGCAAAGGGCAACCAATAGGGCCAGAGCAACTGAGAATCTTCTCATCGAGCGCGTTCTCCCTCTTTTTCTTGCGTCCTGGTCAAGATATCCACCACTTCGGGAAAACTGGTGGCAACCCAGGTTGCGTGGGTGGCATCCAAGGCAGAACCTTCCTGCTTGACCGCTTTGAGCATTATGGTGCGCAGTCCCGCATTGTGCGCGCCTTGGATGTCGATGTCGGGTCGGTCACCTACAAACACGGCGTTGCGCGCTGTCGCGCCAACAGCGTTGAGGGCAAGCTCAAAGATCTCCCGGCGCGGCTTGCGGTAACCAACCTCCGCGGAGACGATGCACGCCCTGAACCAGTGCAGGATGCCATGCATCTCGAGAATCCTGCGCACCACCAGCGCCGAGGTAGCATTGGAGACCACTGCCAGCTGAAAGCCGCGGTGGAAAAGGGTTCGCAGCCCTTCCTCGACGCCCGGGAGCAGCTGACTGCGTTCCTCCTCAGGGTGAAAATACGCCTCCACGCAAAGGTTCAGCAGGTCCTGGGAGATCTCCCTTAGCCCTACCTCCTGGAGTGCAACGCTGATGCTCTCCGCTGCAGTGATTTCTTTTCCCTTCTCCCGCGCCCGGGCAAAGTTCTCCTCGCGAATGCGGAGCAGGACCTCGGGCAGCCGCACCTCGTCCACAGTCATGCCGTGGCCACGGAGCGTCAGCATGAGCCTTTCCACCCCCTCGCGCTCCAGGGTGCGCCAGTCTTCATGCTCGTACACCAGAGTGTTCCCCACGTCGAAAAGGACCGCGTTGATAGGCATAGGTCCCTCCCCGGCTTTGGCCTCCCAGGCGCTACCGCGGGCAGACGGAGTCCGTTGCCACCAGCAACTCCCTTGCCCCACCAACAGGCTCGTCACTGCAAAGCCTCCTTCCTGGAGACAGCAGGCTGCTACCAGTACCAAAGTAAGCAACTTAGGTGTAAAAATCAAGCCTTTTCCTGCTCGGAGGGCGAGGTATGCGAAGCGAGGGAAAGTGGGCCACGCCCCAGGTAAGCCCGGAGACTCGGTCAGCTTCTGGAAGGAAGGGGTCAACGTCCATCTGCACCATTCGGGCAGCCGGACCTCAGAGGAGGTGGCTACCATCTGCTGGGAGGCACCCGGCCACCCACTACCCACCTCAGGAGAATCCGCCCCGAGGGGCACAACTGCTTGCGCTGGCCACCGATTCCTTGCCACTCTGCGCAAACGGGGAAAAGATGCGTGTCGCCTTGTCCGCACCACAGCGCGGACAGCGCAAGTGCTCGCCACTCTCGCCCACTTTCTGGAGCACATCAAACACATTGCCACACAGCCGGCATTGATATTCGTAAATAGGCACACCTACCTCCTCTTTTCACCAATTCGAGCCTGCCCGGTTTCCGTCTGTCCTGGCCCGTCTGGCTCTTCAGCTTTGTCTTGCACCGCGCGTTCCACCGGAACACTGCATGCCCGGGACATTCACGTGGGCACCCCCAAGCGCGGGAGCACAAACCTCATCAGGACTATGTAGCCTGCGGCAATCAGAATCAACCAGAGAAAATCCATTCTTCTTCTCACTCCTCTACCCTGCCATTCTCGAGACGCATCGAATCGCCCACACCCCAATAGCCCCAAAGACCGCGTTCACATGCCGAGCATTGGATGCACGGCAACAAGAAATGATTCACCCCCGCGTGCGAGCTCCCCCTCGCACGCAGAATCAGGTTCAGCTGCAGCGCGGCGTGAGTATCTCGCGCAAAGCCGGCATGGCGATGCGCGACCAGGTCTCGACGTCGCATTCCGGAGCGGCCAGGATCTCCTCCACCCGCGCCAGGTCCACGAACCCACCCCAAGCCATCTCGCTGCCCCGCGGCGCCACATGGCTCTGGCACGTGGCGATTTTGTACAAGATGCCAAAATGGACTTGGCCAACAGGATTGCTGTCGTCGTTAATGTACCCCACGACACTCACCTCCACCTCGCCTGGGATGTCCACTTCCTCGCTCAGCTCTCGCAACATACTCGCCCGCACCGGATCCGCGGCTAAATCATATCGCTCGATGTGACCGCCTACGCCCCAAGACCACTTTCCCTGGAGTCTGGTTTCCTGGTAGTCCTCGCTCCTGGTCGCTCGACGGTAGGCAAAGACCAGCCTCTTCGCCGGATTGACGATGAGGCAGTAGGCAATGGGCTGCTTGAGGGAAGGATCAATCTCTGCCGCGGACCGCATCGCGTACCTGAGGTAGCGGCGCACCCGCGCCTCGAAGTCGTACCTGTGCGCAGGCAGAAACCCTTGAAAGGAGAGTTCCCGAAACAATTCTTCGCGCGGCACCACGACAATCTGCTTATCCATGTTCCTCCAATCCGCAAGTGTCACTCCATGATGATCTCCACAAATCTGCGCAGGGTGCGACCCGCCTCGCCGAGGGGTGGCGTAAAGCGCCAATTGAGCGAATCTTCGCCGTCGTGATTGACGATGACGTCGGTGTAGCCGCGCCCCATCTCCATCTCCTCCAACGCCTTCAGCGCCCTGGCCCGCAGGTCATCCAGTTCCCCCAGGGTGAAGAGCTTTCCCTGCTGCAGAGAGCGCTGCACCAGTTTCGGCAGCATGACTGCCGCCAAGGCCTCCTGGCGACTCGGGAACCCCTCAGCCAACGCATCGAGCTCATCCTCGTGCAAAGGCGAAAGGAAGACCGTTCTCACCTCAAAGTCACCCAGGAGTCCTTGTACCGCCGAATGTGACATGAGCTCCCGACCCAAGGTGGGATAGATCTCGACGATGACCAGCGGCTTGGCTTGCAGCACCTGCCGGACTTCGACCAAGTCGATGGCCTGCCAGACCACCCGTCCCTTGCCCACGAGGAAGCGTTCTGCCGGCAGGGAGCGGATCTCCTGCTCCGTGCGGAAGTGAAAATCCACGCCGTCCTTCTCACCGGGTCGGGGCTGGCGGCTAATGTACAGAGTCAGCGTGCCAAAGTCCAGCTCTGGGTGCATGCGGCGCAGGGCCTTGAGCAGCGGTGTCTTGCCCACTCCTGACGGCCCAGACAGGACGATGAACTTTCGCTTCACCGTTTTCTCCACACTTCTGCCTTTCAATTCCCTGACCCCCCGTGCCTACCCCGGGGTCACTTCCCGCTCATTTTTCTCCGCCGTCCCTGCGGGCAAAGCTCCCAGTACACCCTCTGGTGCGTGGCACCCCTCCGGGACGCGCAACACCCCGGTCCTTGGCACCTCTATTACCCGCATCGACTTCCACTTGCCGCCCAAAAAGCGAAGAAGGAAGGTGAGGCCAACCGCCATGATGTACAGGGTAGCCGCGGCCCACATGGTCAAAAGAC
>JACIZP010000328.1 GCA_014359355.1 Calditrichota bacterium
TCTCAAAGTCGCCAGGCTTTGACTCGCGCAGGTAGCCGGCGAAGAAGATGGGCGTGGCAGCTATCATCGTTACCTTTTCTTCGCGGATGTAGACGGGGATGTTCTTGTAGTCCAAGGGGTTGGCGCAGGTCACGGCAGTCATGCCGACTATCAAGGGTAGCCAGAAGTCGACGGTGTAGCCGAACACATGGAAGAGCGGCAAGATGGCCATGACGCTGTCCTCTTCGCGCAGGTCGAACACCTCCCGGACGTCGCGGATGTTGGCACCGATGTTGCGGTGCGTGAGCTGCACCGCTTTGGGTTCCTTCTCGCTGCCGCTGGTGAAAAGAATTGCCACATTGTCGTCCACGTCGGTGGGCGGGAGGGAACGGATGATGGCGCCGGCGGGGAGTTTGGCGCGCAGGGCGGCGCTCAGCTTGTCAGCCGTGCCGATGGTTGCCATGAGGTCCTCAATGAAGACCATACCCGAGACGACCGGACAGCGGATGCGCTCCAGGAGCGCCCGCGAGGTGATGATGGTCTTGAAGCCACACTTGTTTTGGGCGTATTCGCAGTTATCCGCTGCGCCCGTGGAATAGTTGATCATGACCGGCGTCTTGCCAGCCATGAGCACTCCTAAGGTCGCCAGAAATGAGCCGGCAGAGGTGGGAATCATGATCCCGATGAAGCCCTCAGGGTACTTTTTGAACTTTTTCGCGAGGATGAGAGAGGCGATGAGGGCTTTGGAATACGTCACCCGCTTGTCGGTGGTGCGGTCGACGATCGCCATCTTACCGCCGAGCCTCTTTGCGTTCTTGATAAACTCGTGGTGAAGGATCATAAGGCCTCCGTAAGCGTTCTCTTTCTTTCACGAGCGACTCCTGAACCGCGTTCAGCGGCATATTTACACAAAAAAAACTTAAAAGTCAACGGAAATTTTCGCCCGGCGGCAAGTCCGACGTGGAGACGCTCTACGCGCCAAGGGCGTGCATCCCAGGGGACGGTTGCTCATTCAGGCAAAGGAGGACCCGGCCATGCGCTACATGCAGGTTTCGGGTAACGATCGCGACCATGCGTACTGCTCCGACGACGCGTGCCCGTGCGGCATACCAGGGGCAGTGATCCCCCGGGGCAAGGGCTACGTCTACGTCTCCGAGCAGGTCGTGGAGTTCCGCAAGGACTGTCTCACCGAGGAGGAGGCGCGCCTCAAGATTCAACGTCTCCAGGACGAGATGGGCGCGATGATTTTTGCGGGTTCCGGCGTCTTTGCTCCAATCCTGATGTGCGAACAGGGCGCAAGGAAGAGGGGCATTGACCTGGAGGTGGCAGCGAAGGACGCCGCGTACTGGTGGGAAACTGGGCTGGTGCCGCTGCGCGCCACCCCCCTTGCCGGGCAGGCATCCTCGGATGGCGAAGCGAGTCGGAGCGCAGGCAGGAAGTGGTGGCAATTCTGGAGGTGAGCTGCAGGGGTTCTGTTCTTGTTTCCATCTCTGCTCTTTGGGCCCGCGGTTCTAAGCCACTTACAGGAGTGAAGCTGAGGGCGCGCGTTGTTGGCGCCCAGGCAGCTGGGGACATCCATCAGCTCGGGCACTCCCCGAGGTTGCCCTTTGTTGGCGGGTATGCACGGGGCTGAGTCGGTCCTAAAGGTTCTGGGCTGTTTCTGCAAAACGGTGCAGCGAGGAGAAGGCGATGAGAAGAGCGGTGGTACTGCTTGTTTTGCTTGTCACCCATGGAGTCATAGGGCAGGTCGGTGCGGGATTTTCTGGGGAGGTGAACGCGCGCCATGTGGAGGTGGCGCAGGAAATAGTGCGCAGGGCGCTCAGTGACACCGTGGGGTACCACCTGCTCCGCCAGCTCGCGGCGATAGGGCCGCGCCTGGTGGGCTCGCCCGCAAGCATGCAGGCGATCCGCTGGGCGGAGCGCACCATGCAGCAACTCGGCCTGGAAGAGGTGCGCTTACAAGAGGTGACCGTGCCGCATTGGGAACGCGGAGAAAAGGAAGTGGCCGAGGTCGTCTTCCCGAAGGCACTGAAAGGGAAGCGCCTGGGCGTGGCTGCCTTGGGGGGGAGCGTCGCAACACCCCGCAGCGGCATCCGCGCCCAGGTCATCGAGGTGCAGGGCCTCGAAGAAGTGC
>JACIZP010000329.1 GCA_014359355.1 Calditrichota bacterium
CATAGGGAGGGGAGTATGGAGTACAAGAGCGCTGAAGACTTTCGCCAAGCGGCGGAGAAGTGGATTGCCTCCTACTACCAGCAAGGGGTTAGGAGCGAGGAGAAGGTGACGGACGGGATAAGGACACGAGGCGGAGTGACCCCCAATCTGGCCACCAGTATGCTGTGCTGTATGACCTACCTCCTTGGTGTCGCCTACTACTCCCTTCGTCTTTACCGCGACAAACAGAAGGCGAAAAGCGAAGCCCTCGCGGCACTGAAGAAGGTGGCGCCCAAAGACGGATGTGCCGACTGCGAGAAGCATCTGGAGACGGCCCTGTCTCTCCTCAGCGCCACAAGTCGCTCAGGTGCAGTTGAGCCCGAGACCCTTGTGCAGGCAGTCTACCCTATTTGGAAAGATCTCTTCCCGCATGACACAAGCCGGGAGAAAGGCTTGCTAAGATACGTTCTCAAACATGCGCTGGGGCCGGAAGAGTTTGGTCCTAACGGAGGTGCTGGGCCGCTTCCGCTGGACGAAAAAGCGTGAGGCTTCTTCCCTACCCCGCTTTGTGCCCCAGGCCTTGTTGCCAAGCCCGTGGGAGTTCGACCCAAGAGGTCTACCTTGACGTGCGACGCACCAGGCTCCTTCCAGGCGGCTTTCCGGCTGGCCAGGTCCGTACTGCCGCCGCCATCCGCGAGAGCTCTGGCGATTGTCTCTGCGAAATGCTCTCCGAACGCGCAACGGCTCATTTCGGTACCGCTACGCCAACCGGCGCCAGGGTCGGCCTGCAGAGGACCGCAGCGATGACCCGTCTTGTCGTCGCCGCGTCGTGCCTTATGAGCATCCAGGCACTTGCGGGCGCCTCCGTTCCTGTCCTGGCCACCACCGTACCTGCCCTTGGCGCGGGAATGAACCTTTCTGGGGAGCATGCCATTCGCTGTGCCGACGAGGGTCTGGGTCTTGTCGCCGCTTGCCGCCAGTTCACCGATAGCCTGCTCACCCAGGACGGCCATTTTCTGGTTTTCTACACGAGGGACGGCACGGACGCGGTTTCGCCCTTGGACGCCAACGGTGACGGCACGCCGGATTTCGTAGAGGCCGTGGGGAGCGCGTTCGAGCGGAGCTACGCAGTGCAGGTCGAAGAGCTGGGTTTTGTGCCTCCGCCCAACACGGTCGCCTGGAGCCAGCCGTATCGAGTGTACGTCCGCGACCTTGGCACAAGCAGGGGCGTCACCGTGGAGGAAGGGCGCGACCCTGGCGCACCTGTGCAACATCGCCTTGCCAGCCACATCGAAGTGGACAACGACTTTATCAGTCCCCAGGAACACCTGTCCCCTGAGGCTGCCATTCGCGCAACTGCTGCCCACGAGTTCTTTCATGCCATTCAGCTCGGCTACGTGTCCCGCCTCATTACCGTGGACGGCTTCTTTGCTGAGCTCAGCGCCATCTGGATGGAAGAACAAGTCTTCCCAGGCATAGAGGACTACCGGCACTATCTGGGCGACTTTTTCTCCGCGCCGGACATTCCGCTCAACGCCGTTTCCCTGACCGTGCCGCGCATCATCAACCACATGTACGGCGCCTCGGTGTTCGCCTTCTATTTAGCCGAACGCTTTGGCCGTGAGGTAATCCGCCAAATCTGGGAGGAGATGGTCCACGAACCTGCCCTGGAGGCCATCAATCGAGTGTGCGCCGCTCACGGTAGCACCTTCGAGGACGAGTTCACGCGCTTCTCCATCTGGAACTACTTCACCGGCAGCAGGCATCAGCCGGGGTACGGCTATCGCGAGGCCGCAACTTTTCCGGAAGTGGCTACCGCCAAGGACACAGTCGTCGGTGCCTATGCCGCGTTCGCCGGACAGGCTTACTTCCTGACGGCGACCTATCTGCCGTTCCGGCTCAGCCAACCTGGCTCCTATCGCCTCATTTTGGACGGGGCGGTGCTTGCCCACTGGAGATTGGCAGCAGTGGTGGAGGAGCCGGCAGGAACGCGCATCCACCAAGTCGGCCCTGGGCAGGCGATTACCCTCGACATTGCCAGCGCACCGCAGGCCGTCATGGTGGTCGTCTGCAACGTCGACCGCTCAGTTGAGATACGCATGCTCTACTTCAAGGAAAAACCTGAGGACTACCTGCTCATGCTGCAGAAGCTCGACAGCAGCCAGGCACGCGACGGGGTGCCTTTCGAGGTGCTCAGCGCCCACCCCAATCCGTCCCCGCACCGCGTGACATTCACCATCGACCGCCGGGTGATGTTGCCTATCGTCTTGGATGTGGTAGATGTGCTGGGGCGGCAAGTTGCGCACCACGCTTTCCCAACGCAGCGCAGCGGCCTGTTTCAGGTGACGTGGCCGTGGGACCAGGCACTCACCACCTGCCCGGGCGTGCACTTCTTTCGCTTCTCCTGCCCGAGCCACACGCAGACGGTGAAGGTGACATTTCTCCGCCCATAGCGCAGGGACGAATCCGCCGTGTGGGAGCTCGACGACAACTTTTTCCGGGCGGTGCGCTTTGCCAACCCAGAGACCATCCCGGTGGACGTCTACCTCCTGCCGGCCACCTGGACGCGGCACCGCGAGGCGCTTGAGGAGCTGGTCGGGGAGTTTCCTGCGCTGTTCGGGGGGCATCAACCCGGTGGCGTGGACTATGACGCCTACGAGGGCACCTACAACGTCGGTCGTCACGTGGACCCCTGGGGATGCGTGTGGGAAAATGTCGCTCCCGGCTTGGAAGGTCTGGTGGTGGGCCACCCGCTGCTGCACCGCGAAGACGTGCGCACGTTCCAACCGCCACCTCCGGGTGGCGGCCTGCCCCACGGGTTCATGTACATGCGCCTCTACTACCTGCGCGGCTACGAGGAGCTGATGATCGATTTCGCCGAGGAACCCCCGGAACTGCAGATGCTCATCGACAGAGTGCTGGCCTACAACCTCCAGGAAGTGGAAACCCTCATTGCCTCCAAGCCGGCCATCTACTACTTCGGCGACGACCTTGGTCACCAGGATCGCCTCCCTATTCACCCAGAAAAGTGGGTCCGCTACCTCAAGCCCTGCTACCAGCGCATTTTTGGGCGCTGTCGAGAGGCAGGGGTCATCGTCTACTTCCACACGGATGGCCACATCGTGGAGATCATCGACGCCCTCATCGACTGCGGCATCGACGTGTTGAACCCGCAGGTGGGCGCCAATGGCTTGCAGCACCTCGCCCGCTTGGCAAGGGGGAAAGTCGCCATCTGCCTTGACCTGGACCGGCAGCGTTTCCCGTTTTGGTCGCCGCGGGAAATCGAGCAGCATGTGCGTGAGGCAGTGGAAGCCCTCTACCTCCCTGAGGGTGGGCTGTTGCTTCAGGCCTCCATTGGGCCCGAGCTCCCCTTGCCTACGATACGCGCCATCTGCGAGGCGCTCGAGAAGTACCGCTTCTATCGTTAAGTGTTTGCTCCCATGACAAGTGTGCTCAAGGGAAGGAAGATGCGCACCCTACTCGTGGTAACTGCCATGCTCTTCTGCTGCAATTCTGCACCGCCGCCTCCTGCGCCCTGTGGCCCGATCCCCAGTTCGCGCCAACTGGCCTGGCATGAGTTGGAGTACTACGCGTTCATCCATTTCGGCATGAACACTTTCACCGACCGGGAGTGGGGTGACGGCCAGGAGAACCCGACACTGTTCAATCCGCATGCGTTGGACTGCCGCCAATGGGCGCGGGTATGCAAAGAGGCGGGGATGAAGGGCATCATCCTCACGGCCAAGCACCACGACGGCTTTTGCCTGTGGCCGTCGCGCTACACGGAGCATTCCGTCAGGAATAGCCCGTGGCGCGATGGTCATGGCGATGTGCTCGCCGAGCTGGCCACCGCCTGCCGCCAGTATGGCCTGAAGATGGGCGTCTACCTCTCGCCGTGGGACCGCCACGAGCCCAGTTACGGCGATTCGCCTCGCTACAACGAGTTCTATAAGAACCAGTTGCGGGAGGTGCTCACCGGCTATGGCGAACTCTTCGAAGTGTGGTTCGACGGCGCATGTGGCGAAGGTCCCAACGGCAGGCGGCAGGTATACGATTGGCCCAGGTTCTTCGCCGTGGTCCGGGAATGTCAGCCACAGGCGGTCATCTTCAGCGATGGGGGCCCGGACGTCCGTTGGGTGGGAAACGAGCGCGGCTTCGCCGACGAGACCAACTGGTCGCTCTTGCGCCGCGAGGAGGTGTGGCCGGGTTACCCCCGCTACCACGAGCTCACCAGCGGCCATGCCGATGGAACGCACTGGGTGCCGGCCGAGGCTGACGTTTCGATCCGGCCAGGCTGGTTCTACCACCCTGCCGAAGACGCACAGGTCAAGTCCGTCGCCGAGCTTCTCGAGATCTACTACGCCTCGGTGGGACGCAATGCGGCGTTGCTTCTCAACGTCCCCGTGGACCGCCGTGGCTTGATCGCGCGTGTGGATTCACTCCGCCTGGTGGAGTTCCGGCGTGCATTGCAAGCCGAGTTTCCCGAGGATTTGGCGCGGCGCGCACGGGCAACAGCATCCCAGGTGCGTGGCAACCATCGCCGCTTTGCGCCGCAGCGGGCCATCGATGGCGACAACGCCACGTATTGGGCCACCGACGACACCATCACCTCAGCCTGGCTGGAGCTGGACCTGCGCAAACCGACCGTGGTGAACCGGATCGTGCTGCAGGAATACATCGCTTTAGGCCAGCGGGTAGAGGAGTTTCATATTGAGGCGGATGTTGATGGCAGCTGGCAGAGGGTTGCCGAGGGCACGACCATCGGCTACAAGCGGATACTGCGTCTGCCTGACCTCCGAGCTCGCCGCGTACGGCTGTGCATCAGCAAGGCGCGGGCCTGTCCCACGATCGCAACCTTCGCGCTGTACCGTGCGGGAACCCATTAGGGCCCGAGTGGTTACGGGCGCAAGTGTGTACCGCGCGGCCGGTGGTCCGGGCGTCAGCCCAGAACGCCTCCAGTGCCCGCCGCGACCCATCATGCGGGCTTCTGACCAGGACGGACCCTGGGTCCTCCGTCCCGCACGGTAGTTCACCACGTGGACACAGGCGCACAGACCTGCGAAGGATGCTCTCAACTCTGGCAGCCCCTTCCAGGGCACCCACAGATTTTGACGAGTGGCCGAAGACGGGCAGAGCGTCTTCTCGAGGATGATCCGAAAAGGAGAAGGCTGCTGCCGTGCAGGTGGACCGGTTGCTTGTGCGGTCGGAGATAAGCCAAATAAACGCGAACTCCGGGGACCGATAATCGTCTGGGCACCCTTCTCTTGCCGTTCTTGAAAGGGCGCCGGCAGACAATGGTCCATCGGGAATGGCTGATCACTGCGTCCCAACAGGCCTTGGCTTGTCCAGTGGAGCGCTGCGGGAACGCGGGCCGCTTGAGGCAGGAGTAGACGTGGTCCCGGTTGCCGGGAACGACAAGGAGGGCTGTGGAAAAGCAGAGAGACGGGCTGCTCGGTGTGCCCCGAAGCCCCTCTGCTCGCACCGGCCTGATAACTCGCAACACGACTCTTCGGAGAATGCTGGAGCCGCCGAACCGCCAGGCTGTCTCCAGGACCTCAATGAACCGGGGATCGAACGAATGGTACGAACGATCCCCCTTCCCCCTGGCCCGCGGCGCCGCATTCTGTGTCGCCAATGAAGAGGGCGGTGCCCTGCCTCAGCAAACCCTTGCTCGCCTACCTCACGCTCGCCCCAATAGGTGCATCACCAGGCCGCTGCAGAGCGGCACCACCAGATTGTCGTTGAGTCCCACTGGCACCAGCTCGCCCGCAGTCGCCACAAACGCCCCGGCCAGCAGAACCCAAGGATTGAGCGGGAGTACCTCGGCCATAAACAGGCCCGCCACCAGGCATACCGCCAAGCAGGCCAGGGTGCCTTCCACCGTCTTGCCCAACAGCGGAGTTCTCCCCCATTGCAGGCCGAATAACTTGGCAAACGCATCGCCGAAGACGACAAAGACTATCGCAGCCAGGGCTATCGGCGGCGCAAACAGCAGGATCGAAAGAAAGCAGGCCGCCAAGAAGGCGGTGATGCGCGAGAGGTGATATCCCCGAAGAAACGCGGGGTGCACGAGGTAGGAATTGCGGTACGTGGACGCCGCGGGCGCCTCCCGGTGGGCGCGTACCAGGTCCGCCACCACCGAAATCGCCAACACTGCCCCCGTCAAGAGCAGCGCGCTCTGCGGCCCATAGCGGAGATTCACCAGCGGAAAGGCCAGCGCCCCAGGCCGCAGTAACACCCGCCACCACTCCACCCTCTCCCTGAGCTCAGGCCGCAGCCGCACAACCTTCTTGACCACGATGTTGTAGACATTGACAAAGAGGATGTGGGCCACCACCAGGTTGAGGAAGACCACCTCCCAGCACCATGGGGCGCGGGTGTCGAGCATCAAGAGGAGAAGCGGGAGGACCATCACCCCCACCATCTCGCCGCGCCGGCAGATGAAGGCAAACACGGCCACCCAGCCCGCCAGCACGGCGATATGCCCCCACGCCATCCAGCCGCGCACCAGGGCGGTCCCGAGCAGGAAGAGCATGAGCCCCACCGCAGTCGCCACCCCCTGTCCGCCGCGGAAACGCAAATAGAAGGGAAACACGTGCCCGATCACCGCTGCGTAGCCGGCAAAATACCCTTGCGCCGGAGTGCCGCCCAGCATAAGGGTCAGCCACATCGCTGCCAGGCCCTTGCCTGTATCAAACAGCGCCGTGATCGCGCTGGGCAAGAGGCCAAGCACGGCAAAGGTGTTCACCGTTCCCGCATTGCCATTGCCGTGCTGCCGGATGTCTATGCCGCGGAGCAGACGGCCCAAGAAGTAGCTGGGCGATACGGAACCGAGGAGGTAGCCGCTCACGACGCACATCGCAGTCAGCCACATGGCCCTACACCTCCGCTTGCTCAGCCTCTGCCAGCTTCAACCCCTGCCGCAGCGCAGATGACCTCACGAGGCAAAGTCGATCTGCAGAGCATAGTTGCGGAACGGGCCAAGGGCCGCCGGTTGCTCGATGTAGTAGTACTGGAAAACGTTGTTGACAAAAAAGCTCACCTTGAAGCTGCCCACCTTGATCCCGAAGCGCAAGTCGGTCACGTAGGTGGCGGGCGTCACGTCCAGGTCCTTGATGGCGAGCTGCTGCATTTTATCGACCCGCTCGATGCGGCTCACATAGCGAAAATCTGCTCCAGCCGAGGCTCCCCGGTAATGGAGGTCCGAGCTGAGCGTGAGCATATGGCGCGGCCGGTATTTCAAGACCTTGCCATAGTCCGCAGTGGGAGAGCCGTCCGGGTTCTTGGACAGGTCCGTGCTGTGCACGTAGCAATACGCGAGGTTGGTCGTCAACGCATCCCTGATGAGTTCCAGCTTGAGGGCGCTCTCCAGGCCGCGAATACGCGCCCGCGTCACGTTGACGAACTTTACTTCCGGCAGAAACATCCCGTTGTACTTCACCAATCCCGGCTGCGGCCGCGCTTCGATCAGGTTCCAGAAATCCGAGTGGTACGCTACCACGTCTAAGTTGATGCAGCCAAGCATCGTGTGGTTTACCCCCAGCTCGGCGCTCAGACTACGCTCGGGCAACAAGTCGGGGTTC
>JACIZP010000330.1 GCA_014359355.1 Calditrichota bacterium
GGAGGCGGAGATAGTGGTCCACTGCCTTTCGGTAGCTGCCCTCGTCAACCTGCATGTGTTCGCCCTTGGCGGCAAGCATGAAAATCATGCCCGGCTTCCCTAGCCCGGACAGGGAGCCAAGTTCTCCGTCCTCGCTCTGCAGACCCACACGCCTGGCGACGACGACCATCTCGCCTGGTGCACACAGGACCTGCACGGCCGGAACCAGGTCCTGGCCTAAGAAATCCGCTGCCAATGACGCGAGGACCATGCCCTCCGGCGGAGCGGAAACGCCTCCGAGCCACCAGACGCGGAACTCCCCAGACTCGCCCGCATCGAAAAAGGGCGGCTGGGCGCCGCTCACCTCTGCGCTGTGCACTTCCACAACGGTCTCCAGGTCAAGAAGGTCAACGCTTTCCAAGCGAAAGAGTCCCCTCAGCCAGGCGGCGACCTCCACCCGCTCCCCCTCCTCCTGGCGCACCACCATGATCGTCGGCTCGTTCGCCATGCCCGGGAACGCCGACTCCTCCAAGCCTTCGTAGCCGGCCAGGACCCACACCTGGAAAAAGGTCACGCGCGCAGGTGAATTGCCGTGTGCTGTGCCAAGCAAACCGAAAACTGTCGTACCAACACAAGCCAGGCGCATCCAACGTTTCATACGCGTCTCTCCTCACCTTCCCCACCCCAGCACCAGCCAGTCGCCTCCACCGTCGCATTTTCTCTATGGCCGTTGCGCAAGCCACACCCGTCAGGAAGAAGCTGTAAGTGGCATCTCGTAGACCCTGTACCGCCTTACCAACTGCAGGCCGAGCTTGAGGATGGCATCCTTCATCGCAAAGTTGTCCTCGAGCACGTAGTTGGCCTCTAAACGTGCGCCCCGCGGCTGCAGCGCCTCGTAGGTCTTGACGTACAGCAGGGTGTCGATCCCCCGACGGTGAAATTCAGGAACGATGCCCAGTGCCCACATGCGATAGCTGTTCACCTTTTTTAGCCCAAACAGCAGCTTGAAAATCCCGAACGGGAAAAGTCGCCCATTGAGGCCGCGCAGCAGCTCGTTCACGTCCGGGAAGGCAATGGAAAAACCGATTGGTTGCCCAGCCGCTTCTGCGATAAAGACCACCTTCGGATCAAGGATAAGTTTGAGGCTACGCGCCATCTCGGCTGCCTCCGCGTCGGTCACCGGGGCATAGCCCCAATTGTGAGCAAGAGAGCGATTGGCAAGGTCGACGATCGTCCTCACTTCGCTGTTCAGCCGTTTCATGTCTATTGTCCGCACTCGCACCTGATGGCGCTCCTGAATGTGCTGTAGGTGGCGGACAAAGCGCTCTGGCAGCACATACCCGCCCGAGGCATCGCCTCGATATACCTCCAGGTCCTTCACCTTGCGCAAGCCGAAGGCCTCCATCTGGCGGTTGTAGAACGGCGGATTGTACGGCGACATTATCGTGGGCGGGTAGTCAAAGCCCTCGACGATAAAGCCCCAGTTCTGTGACTCGAAGCTTATCGGCCCGCGCATGGCAGTCATGCCCCGCGCCTGTAGCCACCCCTGGGCAGCGCCCAGCAGGGCAGCGGCGACCTGGTCATCGTCAACGCACTCGTAGGAGCCGAAGAAGCCGATAGAGGTGCCCCAGTAGTCGTTGGCATGGCGATCCACAAAGGCGGCGATACGCCCCACGGGCTGGCCGCCGTCCCAGGCCAAAAACAGCGCACAATCGCAATGCAGCAGCATCGGGTTGGTCGTCGGCCGGAGCTGTTTACGCTGTTCGCTGCGCAATGGTGGCACCCAGTAAGGATCTCCCTTGTACAAGCGGTAGGGCAGAGCCACAAAGGCCCTCTCCTCCCGCCAGGACCGGACATGCCTGATTTCCATGGAGCCTCCCGAGTAAAGAGTCAGTTACCAGCGTGGGGCGATCTTTCTGCGGCGCGCACGAGGGCTCTTACGCCCGGCGGTGCTCAACTCCGCAGCAGGTCTACGCAGGCGCACGTGCCGCGGGCATCAGTTCACCATCGGCAAAGCCTAACCTCACTGCACCTCCACGGGAGCTGGGCGTGCCTCTCGGAAAACCGGCGAACTGCGGGCCAAGTTCACGGAGCATGGCCCGCACAAGCTCACAGCTACTTTCCCATCACTTCCAGAGCCCGGTTGATATCCGAGACATCCAAGATCACCACGCCTCGTTCTTGCCCTGGGCTCATGGTGCCGTAGCAGTACTCGATGTTGACCCCGGCTTCGCCCAAGGCGAGGGCAAGCTTTGCCAGGGCGCCCGGCTGGTTTTCCAGCTCGGCGGCCAACACCTCCCGCTCCTCCACCTCGTAGCCAAGCGCGCTGAGGGTCTTCAGGGCCTTTTGCGTGTTGGAGACCCACAGCTTGGCCACATCGCCGAACACGCCGATGGCTTCGATGTTGATCTTGCGCCGCGCGAGCTCCTGGCACAACTGGCCCACAGTTCCAGGGCGGTTCTCCACCACCACGAATACTTCCTTGATCTTCAGCATGGGCCCCTCCGCATGGCTATGCCTACCCCTTTTCACACCCGATAGGCTCCTGCCCCTCAATCGGGCAAAGCTGGGTGCCGCAGATGAAAGTCAGTGGCGTCCTGATATGCCTTGGCCACCCTCAACAAATCCGCCTCGCCGAACAGTTTTCCTACGAAAGTGATGCTCGTCGGTGTGCCTTTTTCGGTAAAGCCGTTTGGCACTACCACGCAAGGATGACCCGTGAGATTGGTGAGGAGAAGGTTGTTGCCGCCAAAGGTTGGCACCACGTAGACATCGACCTGAGCCATGACCTTGGCCATCTCCTGCATGAGCAGCGTCCGCACGCGATTGGCCTGAATGTACTCCACCGCAGGGATGAGCCGGGAATGCCTGAACACGTTCGGCCAGGCGTTCTTGACCTGGCGCACCATCAGGTCGTCGCGGTTGCTGCGTGTCAATTCGTCGAAGGCGGCTGCCGCCTCGGCATTGAGGATGAACTGCAGGGCATCCACGGGCAAATCAGGCAGCGCGATGGGCACCAAGTCGACGCCCAGAGAACGGAGCGTGTGCAAGACTGCGGTGTCGCGCAACGAGGCTTCCTGGTCGCGCCGCGGGTCCTCGAAGGCGCTCTGCACAAAACCCACGCGGATCTTCCGCAGGTCAGCACGGGGGTCCCATGCAAACGGCACGTCCACTACGGTGAGGTCCTTGCCATCCGGCCCGCAGATGGCCTCGAACACCAAGGCGCAATCCTCCACAGACCGGCTGATGGGACCGAGCTTGTCCATGCTCCAACTGAGGGCCATGGCGCCGAAACGGCTCACTCTGCCGAAGGTCGGGCGCAGGCCGGTCACCCCGCAGCGCGTACAGGGTGAGACAATCGAACCGTAGGTCTCGCTGCCAATAGAGAAGGCCACCAGGCCAGCCGCAGTAGCTGATGCCGGTCCCGCAGAGGAGCCGCTGGAGCCCTGTTCTACGTTCCACGGGTTGCGCGTCTGGCCGCCATACCACACGTCGCCCCAGGCCAGCTCCCCCAAGCTGAGTTTGGCGACCAGAACAGCACCCGCCTGGTCCAGACGCTGCACCACGGTGGCGTCATAGTCGAGCACTTGATCTTTGAACGGGACGCTGCCCCAAGTGGTTTTGTAGCCGCGCGTCGCCAACAGATCCTTTGCGCCCCATGGCAGCCCGTGCAACGGGCCACGCCGCTTGCCTGCGGCCAACTCCTCGTCCGCGCGCCTTGCCTGCTCCATGGCGCGTTCCTCGGTCAGCGTCACCACACACTTCAAGTGGGGGTCATAGCGGCGCAGGCGGTCCAGATACATCTGGGTGAGCTCCCGCGAGCTCACCTTGCGGGTGCGCAACAATTCGCCGAGGTACGTCACCGGCCAAAAAGCCACAGCTTCCAGCCGAGAGGGTAACGGCGGAAGTTGCACACGACTGCGCCGGTTCCTGATCTTTTTGACCGCAATGGTCAGGCCTGGCGGGATTGGGTTGAACTGCAACGCCGGAGGTACGCTGTTGTCCAGGGGGATGGCGCGCAGCTTTTCGAAGGCAGCGAGGTTCTCATTGACGCCGTCCATGAGCAGATCGCGCTCTGGTTCGGTGAACTCCAGCCCAGCGACCGCTTCGGCCCCCTTCACCATCTCCTTCTCCACCCGCAGTCTGCGCGCTTCTTGTAGCCGGGACCATGCGCCCCCGAAAAACAATCCAAGAAAGGAGCCAAGCGCTGAGTATCCCACGAACCTCCGCCTGCTGATTCCCGCCGAGGGAGCGTCGATCTTCGAGGCCGTCCTCCCCATCGCATTCCTCCTGAAAACTCGCTCCGTTGTCTCCTCACCTTGTCGGTGCATGCCAGCCTTTCGCCAGAAAGCCTCTTCTACCCCTTCAAGCCGGTGAGCGTAATGCCCCTCACGAAGTAGCGCTGCGCGACGAAAAAGATGCCGACAATCGGCAACATTACGCACACGGCCGCCGCCATCTGGTACGGCCATTTGGTGACGTGCATGTTGTGGAAGAAGGCGATACCCACCTCCACCGGCCGCATATCCATCTGCGTGGTGACGATCAATGACCAGAGAAAGTCGCGCCACACGGCCATAAACGAGAAGATGCCCAACGTGGCCAGCGCCGGTTTTGACAAGGGGAGGGCAATGCGCCAGTAAATGTGAAATGTGGAGGCGCCATCAATGCGCGCCGCATCCTCCAGATCCCTGGGCAGCGTCAAGAAGAACTGGCGCAGCAAGAATATGCCCCACACGCTGCTGGCAAAGTAGAGAATGAGTCCCTGGTAGGTATTCACCCAGCCAAAGGCATCCACAATGAGAAAAGCGGGGATTATCGTCACGATCACCGGGATCATCATCGTGGCGATGTACAGGCCAAAAAGGCGATCCCGCCCGCGGAAGTGTAGCCGCGCAAAGGCAAATGCCGCCATGGAGCACACCAGCAGTTGCAGCACCACGGCGCCGACGCTCATGATGATAGAATTCAAGAAAAACCGCCCGAACGGCAACAACGTCAATGCCTCGCGGTAGTTGGACCACAGAAACCTGCTCGGCCATAGCTTGGGCGGATACTGGCTCACTTCGAGCTCGTTCATGAAGGAGGTCATCACCATCCAGATGAAGGGGACGAGCATGGACAGGGCCAAGCCCAGGAGCGCCGCGTAGATGAGCACGCGCCCCAGCACCTTTGCTGCTCTTTGCGCACGTGTCGCTTTCATATGACTCTCTGCGATGTCACCTTACTCCCATCTTTCTCACCGCAAGGCGCGCCCCATCCTCGGCCGCGGCCAACCGCCAGGATTAGCTGTACTCCACCCGCCTGCCGATGAGGCGGAACTGAATGAGCGTGATGACCAAGATGATGGAAAACAGCACCCAGGCCATCGCTGAGGCTCTCCCCATGCGCAGGTATTCCCACGCATTTTGGTAGATGTGATAGACCACGACATCGGTGGCGCGAGCCGGCCCGCCCTGGGTCATCACCCACACGGAGGTGAAGACCTGAAATGAGCCGATGATCGCCGTCACCAGGATGAAGAACGTGGTTGGTTTGAGCAAAGGTAAGGTCACGCGACGGAAGCGCTGCCAGGCGTTGGCCCCATCGATGATGGCCGCCTCGTAGAGAAAGTCCGGTATGCCCTGCAGCCCGGCCAGAAAAATCACCATCTGGTAGCCAATCTGCATCCAGATGGTCATGACCATCAGGGACACGAGGGCGGTGTTCGGGCTGCTCAGGCCACTCCAGGTGCCGAGGCCCAACAGCCGCAACAGGTAGTTGATGAGCCCGAACTGCGGCTCGTAGAGCCACTGCCACACCATGGCGATGGCCACAAAAGAGGATACGCTTGGCAAGAAGTACAGAGTCCGCAGCAGGTTCACCCCTTTGATGCGCTGATTCATCATCATCGCCACCGCCAAGGAGATGGTCATCGCTACCGGCACTTGCAGAGTGTAGAGCGCCGTGTTTTTGAGCGCGTTCAGGAAGAGTCGGTCCGTGAAGATCGACCTGTAGTTGTCCAGGCCCACGAAAGGCTTGGTGGGCATGATCACGTCCCAGCGGTGCACGCTCAGGTAGAGGGAGAAGAGCAGCGGAGCCAGCACGAACACCAGCAGATGCGCAAACGACGGCAGCAAGAAGGCATAGCCCTCTGCGGTCACACGGCGCTCCCTGTGGCGGGCCAGGACAAGATTCGCCAAACCTGCGCTAAGGGAAACCAGCCCCACGATGAACAAGAAGCGCAACACGAATCCGCGCTCAGAACCTGGCTTGGCGGCCACCACCGGCGTTTCGCGCGCCTCGGCGAACTCCTGGTCGATCTTGCGCGCTGCGTCGGTGAACATCGCGTGCAGGTCCCAACCGCGATAGAGCACAAGGTCCACGGCGTCTTTCACCAGCTCTTCCACGCGGCGGAACTGCTCCACCACCGTTCCCCACGGTTGCCGGCAGTAAGGCACCTCGTCCAGAAACACTTGCTCCAAGCCGAAGGGGTCGAGCTCTGCCTGTTTCTGGGCCACTTCGACGATGGCCGGGATAGCGATCAGCGACTCGATGCGCTGCATGCCAGCCCACTTGCCACCCAAAAAGGCTGCCAACTCCATGGCCAGCTCCGGGTGCGGCGTCCCTTTCGGCACGCACCATCCTGCCTCGTACATGACGGTGACGTGCTTGCCGCCGGTAGGTGTGGGCAGCGGCGCCACACCCACTTCCAGCTCGCCGCGCCTCATGTACTCCTGGATGGTGGTCAGTAGCCAGTGCCCGCTCACCACCATGCCGATCCGCCCGGTGAAGAAGAGCCGGGTGATGCCGCCACTCTCGGCTGCGGCGTACTGCGCGTGCGGGGCGACCTGGTGTTTCACCCGCAGGTCAATGAGAAACTGAACCGCCTCCTCAGTAGCCGGCGAGTTCAAGTAGCCCGTGGCTTTGCTACCATCTGGGCTGAGAATGTCGCCGTTGTTCATCCACACGAATGGCTGCCAGTAGAAGAGGTAGGTGGAAAAGGCGGTGCCGAACTGGTCAGTCCGACCGTCTCCGTCCACATCCTTGGTGAGCTGCTTTGCCAGACCCAGATAGTCCTCCCACGTCCAGCCCCGCTGGGGATAGGGCAAACCAGCCTCGTCAAACATCCGGCGATTGTAGTACATCGCGATAGGATTAAAGTCCTTGGGGAAGGCGTACAGCGCGCTGTCGCGCATGCCGATTTTGAGCACATTGGGAAAGTAGATCGACAGGTCGATGCCCTTGGCCCGGGCAAAGGGCATGAGGTCTAAGAGCAGTCCGCGGTTGATGAACGTGGGCATGATGACCGAGTCGAGGAGGAACACATCGGGCGGCGAGCCGGCGGCGATGGCCGACAGCACTTTCTCCTTGTAGTTAGAAGCGGGAATGGATTCAACGCGGACCTCCACCCCAGGATGCCGACGCGCAAACTCGTCGGCGATGGCTTGCTCGCTCTTCACCTCCTCGGCACCACCCCAGTTAGCCACCCGCAACACCACGGTCTCCGCCGGCCACGCTCTACCGTAAAGCATGCCGCACAAGGTCATGATGCATGCGAGCAATCTAAGAGGAGCACACCAATTCTCCACCAAGCGCCGCCTCCTCATAGGGCCACCAGCCAAGCTTCAGGCCAGTTCAGACAGACCACTCCAACCCGTGGCGCGCAAAAAGCCGCTGCAATTCGAACTCTACCGGGGCTTCCAGGCCGAGACCGTGCAGGGTTTCCACTTCGCGAAACACCTGTGCCGGCGGCCCGTCCATGACAATGCGCCCGCGATCCATGACGAGCAGGCGGTCCACGCCCAAAAGCTCCTCAGGATACTGGCTGATGAGCAGCGTAGAGACCTTGCAATTTGCGGCGGACTTTTGCTCGCGGTGCAAACTCTGGATCATGGCAACGATGGCCTCGCGGCCCTGCGGATCGAGAAGCGAAGTGGGCTCATCTAAGACCAGGTACTTGGGACGCATGGCCATCACCGCTGCCAAGGCGAGGCGCTGCTTTTCGCCGCCGGAAAGCAGATGCGGCGGGTGCTGGCGGTAGCCTGCCAGGTCGAACCGCTGCAGCGCCTCTTCCACTCGTGCGTGCATTTCCTCGTAGGGGATGCCGAGGTTTTCGAGGCCAAAGGCAATCTCTCGCTCCACCGTGGCCGAGACGATCTGGTTGTCCGGATTCTGGAAGACCATTCCCACCTTTTGGCGAATGGCCAGGTGATTGGCAGGGTCCCTGGTGTCCAGGCCATCCACAAGCACCTTGCCAACCGTGGGCACCAGGAGAGCGTTGAGACAGCGGGCCAAGGTGGTTTTGCCCGAACCGTTGGCACCCATGAGGCCAAGGGATTGGCCCTCGTCGATGACCAACGAGACGCGGTCCAGGGCAAGACAGCCGCCGCCATCTTGTCCGGGGTAAGAAAGGCTGACGTCGACGACTTCGATCAAGCTGCTCCTCGCGAAATGAGGCCGCACATTCGTCTTTGCAAATATAACATTTTTGTTGACCCAGTCAACGCTTTTTCTTAAATTGCGGTGGCAGGCCGTGAAGAAAGGCAGCCACTGCTTCGCACCGAGGAGTCGCACATGTCGTTGCTTCCGAAGGCGCCGCTGAGTATCTCCCTGCGCACAAAGCTTATCCTGAGCTTTGTCGTGGTGGTTCTGCTTTCGGGTACCATTGCGGCGTGGGTCGGTTTCCGTCTCATCGGCGATGTGGTGGTGCGACAGGCGCAGGACAAGGTGCGCAACGACCTCAACACCGCCCGTGCCCTGTATCGCAACAAATTGGAACGCATCCGTGATGTGGTGGAACTGACGTCGATTCGCTACTATGTCCGCGAGGGTATGGCCGCCGGCAACATCAAGGCCTTGGGCAGGGAACTACAGCGCACCTTGGAGATGGAGTCCCTCGACGTATTGAGCGCTACGGATGCGCGGGGCAGAGTCATTTTCCGGGCGCGAAACCCTAGAGTGGCCGGTGACAGCCAGACGGAGGATGAGATCGTGCGGCGTGTACTGTTGACCGAGCAGACTGTGGCCGGCACGACCATTATTCCCCGCGAGGAGCTGCTGAAAGAGGGCCAGGACCTCGCAGAGCGGGCGCGCATCACCGTCATCCCCACGCCCATGGCCAAGCCCCGCCCAGCTGGCGAGGAGACCAGCGGTATGATGCTCAAGGCCGCCGCCCCGGTGCTCGACGAGGCCGGCAATGTGCTCGGCGTCATCTACGGCGGCGTGCTCCTGAACCGCTACTACGCCCTCGTGGACACCATCAAGCAGACCGTGTACCAGGGAGAAGTGTATAAGGGCAAGGAGATCGGCTCGGCCACCATCTTCCAGGGCGACCTACGGATTGCGACGAACGTCTTGCGCGAGGATGGCACGCGCGCTATCGGCACGCAGGTTTCAGCGGCGGTGTACGATCGCGTGTTGGTAGAGGGCCTACCATGGATTGAACGCGCCTTTGTCGTCAGCCATTGGTACATCACCGCCTATGAGCCCATCCGCAATCTATCTGGCAACATCATCGGCATTTTGTACGTGGGCATGCTGGAGCAAAAGTTCGCAGACCTGCGCCGGGCCACCCTCTTCACTTTCATGGGCATCACGCTGGCGGGGGTAGTGGGCGCCTTGCTCATCAGCATCGTGCTGGCCAACGGCATTCTCAAGCCGCTGCGTCGTCTTGCAGAGGCAACGCGGCAACTGGCCGAGGGCGACCTCACCCACAAGGTGCATGTGAACTCGCGAGATGAGATCGGCACCCTGGGGCACATGTTCAACTTCATGGCTGCCTCGCTGCTCGACCGCGACGAGCAGCTCAAGCAACGTGCGCAACAGACCATCATGCAATCCGAGCGCCTGGCCACGGTGGGGCAGTTGGCAGCCGGAGTCGCCCACGAGCTCAACAACCCGCTGGGCGGCATCCTGCTGTACGCTAACCTCCTTCTGGAAAAGGCGAAAGACGGCGACCCAATTAAGGAGGACCTGCAGGTCATCGTCCGGGAGACAGAGCGCTGCCGCAAGATCGTGCGCGGCCTGTTGGATTTCTCCCGGCAAACCAAGTTGGAGATGACCGTCACCGACCTCAACAAGATCATCACCACTACCCTCGACTTGGTGGTCACCCAGGCGATCTTCAAAGGGATCACCGTCACTCGCAACCTCAGTCCATTGTTGCCAAAGGTCATGGTGGATGTCGGGCAGATGCAGCAGGTGCTCATCAATATCATCATGAATGCTGCCGAGGCCATGGCGGGCAACGGGACGCTCGAGGTAGCCACCTGGGTGACAGAGGGAAACGGTTATGTGGTCACCTCCATCCGGGACACAGGGCCAGGCATCCCCCAGGAGATTCGGAGCAAGATCTTTGACCCCTTCTTCACCACCAAACCACTGGGCAAGGGAACCGGCTTGGGGCTTTCCATCGCCTTCGGCATTATCCGGAAGCACAATGGCATCATCGAAGTGGAAAGCGAAGTGGGAAA
>JACIZP010000331.1 GCA_014359355.1 Calditrichota bacterium
GCCGCTGAGGATTTTCATGAGGGTGGACTTGCCGGCGCCGTTCTCGCCGACAAGCGCGTGCACTTCCCCGGCGTTGACCTCGAAGCTCACCTCCTTCAAGGCCTGCACGCCAGGGAAAGACTTGCTGATCGTGACCGCGCCAAGCAGTGGCATGGTGCTGCTTCCTGATCCGACCGCCGTCTCGCGTTGCGCGAATATATGATTTTCCGCCTTGAAATGCAAGGGTGAAAAGGGAATGATGCGAGAGCTGCGGGGGTCGCAGTACTGCGAGGACACAGAGAGCGCGAGGGGCTTTGCGAACGAACGTTTGGGGACGGGAGAGGGGCGGGTTTCCCCTCTGTTTTGCTCAGCCTGCGTCTTGGCGAAGGTGCACGAATGCCCAGCCTCTGTACCCCCCCGGGAATTTCCCCTTGACGCGGCTGGTTTTTATTGGTATATTTACGCCTCGCAAACCGACCAGATCGCTGGGAATCTTCTGCAAAGTGGCGTTGCGGTTCGAGAGACGCCACACCACCCAGTGCGAAAAGGGCGAGGCTGAACAACAAGGAGGACCCCTCTCATGGCGATGAAGATTACCGAAGAGTGCATCAGCTGTGGCGCCTGCGAACCGGAATGCCCTGTGAGCGCGATCAGCGAGGGCGACGAAATCTACGTCATTGATGCTGCCGTGTGTGTGGAATGTAAGGGTCACTATGACAGCCCGCGCTGCGTGGAGGTCTGCCCGGTCGACTGCATCGTCAAAGCATAACCGGCTGACCTTGCCGCCACCGTGCGGCACCACGGTCCGCGCAGAGACCGACGCGTTGCCAGAACAGGAATGGTACCGCCTTGTCTGATTGCACGCGTCAATGCGCATGGGTAGCGTTGCCTGCAGGAAGGGCATTTCCCGCCACAGAGCCGCTACCCTTTTCTGTTTGCGAAGGGGGAGCGAACCACTTGCCATGACCACAAAGCAGACTCTTGCCACAATTGTTGCCACCTGTGCCGTCCTCGTTGCCGGCCCTGGACGCGGACAGTCGCCGGCCTTGCTTCCGCTGGACCAGATCCGTCCTGGCATGAAGGGCGTCGGCAAGACCGTGTTCTACGGGAGCCAGGTGGAAGAGTTCGGCGTCGAGGTAGTCGACGTCATCCGCAACTACTATCCGCAGCAGGACCTCATCCTGGTGCGGCTCCATGGCGAGCGCGTTGACTACACCGGCGTGGTGGCAGGCATGAGCGGCAGTCCGGTCTATATCGAGGGCAAGCTGGCCGGCGCCCTCTCCATGCGGGTCGGCTCCTTTGCCAAAGAGCCACTGGCAGGAGTCACCCCCATCGCGCAGATGTTCTCGCTGATCGACAAAGAGAAGGATCGCCCCTTGGAAGAGGCCCAGGTGGGCAGCGTGTGGAACCCCTACCTCGATTTGGCGCTGGGCGGTGCCGACCAGCGCCGGGATACGGACAGCGTCTGGGAGGAAGTGGCGAGCGCCCACGCATCCTCTCCCACATTGCCCGTGCCGGTGGGCTTCTCCGGCTTTCGCAGCGAGGTCGTGGATTATGCGCGCGAGCGCTTAGCACGTTGGGGATTTGTGGCCGTCCAAGGCGGAACGGGCTCGCAGAGAGCCGCGCCGGGGCCGGTCGATTTGCAGCCGGGGGATGCAGTCTCCCAGGTGTTGATTGACGGCGACATGGTCATCGATGTGGCCGGCACGGTCACCTGGTGCAGGGGAGACACGGTGCTGGCTTTTGGGCACCAAGTGTTCGGCGTGGGGGCTGTACGCTTGCCCATGGGCGAGGCGCGCGTGGTCACCACGGTGCCCAGCTTGATGGGTTCTGATAAGGTCACCGCGGTCTCGCGCATCATCGGCACCATCCGTCAGGATCGCATCTCCGGCCTGTTCGGGATCGTCGGCGAAGAGCCGCCCATGGTGCCCGTGCACATTCGCTATCGCAGCCTCAACGGCAGCACGCAGGAGTACCGCTTCCGCGTGGCTGTGGCCAGGCAGTTGGACACGGTCATCCCCTTCTACCTGCGCATTGCCGTGCTCAATGCCTTGCTCACCAGTCGCCTTGGCGGAGGCGATGTGAGCCTGAAGGCAGAGGGCCAGATCCTCTTGGCGGACGGCCAGAGGGTGGCGCTGGACAACTTCTTCACCGGCACGCGCACCGCAGGTTTCTTCTCGCCGAGCAGTGATGCGGTAATGGCGGCCGACGACTTGGCGGCGATGCTCGCTTCGCTCATGGTGAACCAGTTCCAGGAAGCTGCCATCAGCAGAGTGGAGGTTGAGTTCAGCGAGCGCGCCGGCTTTGCCTCGGCAGAGATTGCGGCCGTGTGGTACGACAAGACTGAGGTTGCGCCTGGCGATACGGTGGGCATCACCGCCGTGCTGCGCCCTTTCCAGTCCGACAAGGTGGTGCGCGTGACGCGCCAGGTGGTGATCCCCAAGACGGTGACCGCGAATCGGGTGACGATCGTGCTTGGCGGGGCAGCAGCGGTTGCCGCCTCCGAGCGGCGCCAAAATCCTGCCCGTTTTCAACCGAAAAGTTTTGCCCACCTGCTCAAGTTGCTGAATGAACGGCGGCGCAACGATATGCTCTATGTGCAGGTGGTCTCGCCGGAGATTGGCGCCATGGTGGGAGATGCCCCCATGCCGAACCTGCCACTCTCGGTGCTCACCGTGCTCAACTCCAATCGATTGGCGCAGGGGTCGATGCTGACCGGAAATGTTGTCTATGAGGAAGCGATCCCGGTGGGCATGGTGGTGAGCGGCAGCAGGTCCTTGCACGTGCGCGTCAAAGGGCGCGCCCAACCCTGAGTGCGGCCAGGCGGAAAGGTCTACTGCTATGCGACGACTCTGTTTGCTTGCCTTGATTCTCTGCGCGACAGCGGCACAGGCTGCCACGACCCGGTTTGCGGAGTTCAACACCTATGCCTCCCTGGAAAAAGGGCGGCTCGTCGGCGTGACCTTGACGCCGCGCGGCGAGCTCACCCTCGCGCCGGCGGTGAAAAAGTTAGCTGACCTCGGCGAACCGCTCGTCTGGTCCATGGTTGCAGATCGGCGCGGCAACCTCTACGTGGGCACAGGCAATGACGGCAAAGTCTTCCGCATCGGGCCGAACGGCGAGCTCTCGCTCGTGTTTGATGCCGACGAGCCGGAGGTCTATGCCTTGGCCATCGCTCCGGATGGCACTTTGTACGTGGCCCCGTCGCCAGGAGGGAAAATTCTGGCAGTGGGGTCGTCGGGCCAGGCTTCCTTGGTGGCCAAGCTTTCCTGTTCCTACGTCTGGGGGCTTGTGGTGGACGAACGAGGCACTCTGTACGCCGCCACCGGGGACAAGGCGGGTCTCTACCGAATAGCGCGCAACGGTGATGCCGAGCTTCTCTTTGCTCCCGCTGAGGCGCATTTGCGTTGCCTGACCTGGGGCAGCGACGGAGCGCTGCTGGTCGGCTCCAGCAAGAATGGCTACGTGTACCGTGTGACCCGCGACGGCAAGGTTTTCACTTTATATGATTCGCCTGCCGAGGAGGTGCACGCCCTCGCCCTCGGGCCGGGGGGCGTAGTCTATGCGGCGGCGTTGCAGGAGACTCCAGAGCGACCGCAGCGGCCCGAGGAGGCAGCCCCTGCCGACGAAAAGGAAGAGGGCGAGGAGGAGCAAGAGCTCGTGTTGCCACCGGCGCGCATCACTCCCAGCGGGGTTGGTCGCGCTGCCGGCGGCACCGTCTTTGCCATCGACCCGGACGGCAACGCCACCGAGCTGTGGCGCTCCGACAGGCAGTGCGTGTTGGCACTGGCGGTGACTGCCGCCGGCAAGCCGATGGCGGGAAGCAACGACAAGGGAAGATTGCTGGCCCTCGAGCCAGGCGAGGAGGCCACCATCATCAACACCGTGGAAGGAGAACAGATCACGGCCATTGTCGCCGGTTCGGACAATGCCCTTTACGTGGCCACCTCGAACCCTGGCAGAGTCTTCCGCGTGGGGCCCGCACATGAGAGCGTCGGCGTGTACGAGTCCGAGGTCATCGACGCGCGCGTGG
>JACIZP010000332.1 GCA_014359355.1 Calditrichota bacterium
GGCGCCGGCGGTGGCCCGGAGCGCTGGTAGCCCAACTCGTACATGCGCTGCGCAGTCCGCGCGTTGCGCTTCAAATCCTCAAGGTCATCGCCCATCACCAGGGCAAACACCAAACGCAAAGTGTCGCCAGCACGCCAATCAAAAGGACCGGTGGACATCAGGAAACAGTTCGACCAGCTCTCACCAACACTCGCCGACACGCCATGTCTGTCGAAATGGGGATCCAAGGCACCGCTGGAGTCGGGTAGGAAGAACGCAGCCTTTAGCTCCGGAGACAGGCCAGCGGTATCGCCGCTCAACACCTTGTACTGCCACAGGTCCCTGTCCTTGCGCTCCAAGTAGTTCACCAGGGCGCCCGACTGGTCTTTCTGATACGGTTGGCACCGGTGCCAACCAGTCAGTCCAGGTTCGCCATCTGAGGGATGCGAAGGTGTCTCAAGAAAGGAGACGCCGGCATATGGAACCACAAGATGCGGGTCATTCAGCTGCACACGGATCTGCTCAACCATTTCCGGACGTTTGTACCAATACCCCATGTCATAGCGGTGCATTGTCTGAGACTTTGCGTCCAGCTCGGAGAGAAGATAGTCCACCACTTCACCGTGGTAGCAGGGGCCCCTGGGTGGGCATGCCTCCACATACCAAAACACGCCCAGGTAGACACCCCAGTAGCACCAGCTTGAGAGATTGATCGCCTCAAGCTCATAGAAGGCTAAGGACGCGGCATAGGAGTCCGCAAAGGCACGAACCTGACAGTTGACCTTGGCGCCTATTTCGTAGCCCCGGGCCCCTTTGAAAGTGCGGTTGGCGTATCCCCTATCAGTGAAGGCAAAGAACAGTTCCTCATCGGAAGCGAACATGCCGGGCACAGCCTTCCCGGTGAGAGTGTCTCTTGCCCAGCGGCCAGGCCAACGCCGAAATCCGTACGGGTCAGAAGGCCAGCTCTTCGGCATCGTCGAAGTCGCCATGACTGCCATGTAGGGGGCAAGGGTTTCTGGAAAAAGGTCGCCAACCACTAGTTCTCCCGAAAAAAGCTGGCCTCTTGAGCCAGGCCATGGGCCCCAGTCGGGACCTAGTGCCCCTGCATGGCCATAAGCAGAAAACCCCTCGGCGACTGCTGGGCCAAGGCTTATCGTATCACCCCGCTCCTCATCATACACCTTGGGAGTCCAGGGGCCTTCAGGTACTCCCAGCACGAAGTCAACGTATTCGAAAAAGCGGAGCCCTCCCTTGTATCTCTGCGTGACAGAGAGACCTGTATCAAGGAGAAACGGATATGCCAGCTGCCCGTTCGTCATCGCAATGCGAGGCACATGCCCCACAGTTGTGATGCCTACGGCAAAATCCGCCCCATAGTGTGTTTGGCCAGCGACCGGCGCTCCACAGCGTAGAAGCACGACGACCGCCAGGCCTTTCGCAAGTCTCACGGTCGATGTTCTGGATGTTGACCTTCTTCCCGCTCGACCCTCAATAGGGCAGCATAGCCTGACCCAGCGCACACTCTCTGGCCTTGTGGCTGCACTCGCTGCTCCTCCCGAATACAATAGAAGTCATGCTGGACAATCAAGCCGCACGGATTCGTCACAAAGTAATCGTGCAGATCGCCGTAGGATGCTACCAGATGGAGCGTCCCAGACGGCCTGCAGCAAGAAGACACACACAAGTCGTACCGCCCCTCGGCGTCGCTGCTGGTCTCCGCACACGCTTCCCCTTCCCGCAAGGCAGTGATCACCGCCCCACCCGCGGTGCGCCAAGCCCCTTTAGCCTCATCCCAGTAGTAAGTGTGACCCTGAACATTCGACGCTCCCGTACCCGAGTTCTGTCGCTCAGTGCGCAATAGGCTCGGCCCACCAAACAGCAGGCTCGTGACGAGCGACCATGCTACCAGAGTCGCCCCTTTCCTCTCCATGGAAGCCCTCCTCTACCGTTCTTTGCTGCAACAAGATCCCCCTGCTGCTCCGCGCATTCCGCCAGTTCGCCACGGTCTTCCCTTCCCCAACATCTGCCTCCCCTCGGGACGCTCCGCCCTGCGTGATTCTCGCCTTGCCACCGCTCATAATTTACTGGGTCCTCCAGGCTTTGTCAAGAGTAAAATCCAAAAACCCATGTCATCAAGGCATGATTTTCGAGCGCCGCACCTCCGTGCATCATGCTGGGGAGTGGGAGCTGGGTTTCCTTAAGGACTTCCTTGAAATTGGCCAGCGAGGCCTTCACTCTAAGGAGCTGGTATCGTTAGGGGCCCCTTCATTCTACCGCACCACCGCAAATTTTCCGCGGTGCTGCTCACCCTCCGGTGTCTCCACCACATACAGGTACAACCCATACGCCACCGGCAAACCCTCCTTGTTCCGCAAATCCCACCAACAATACCCCTGCCCCACACTGTCATGATGAAGCGTCACCACATGATCACCCCCCACCGTGTACACCCGCACCTC
>JACIZP010000333.1 GCA_014359355.1 Calditrichota bacterium
CGCCAAGGCTGGGGTGCAGAAGCTGACCTTGGGTGAGGGCAACAACATTGTCAACTTGCCCATCGAGGTGAGCTCTGGCACCACGTTGGACGTAGGGCAGAGCGTGTTAGCGGGCAACGGCATCTTTGTCTTGAATCCTGGCGCAACGCTGGCAACGGCTCACAGCGATGGCGTGGCGGGCTTCTTGGGGACATTGCCAGCCGGAGTGGTGACGCTGAGCACTGCTGCCAACTACACGTTCAATGGAACCACGCGCCAGGTAACCAGCGCGGCGATGCCATCGGTAGTGAATGATCTGACCATCAACAACTCTGAGGGAGTGGTCCTATCGCAGCCCACCACCATCAACGGCGTGTTGCACCTGGTCGCCGGCGAGTTCGATAACACGATTCCCTTTGTGTTGGGCCCCAACGGCTCGATCTCCTTTGAGGGAGGCAGTCTTAAGGTGAGCGTCGGGGTGGTGGAACGGGAACCAGAAGTGCCGACGCAATTTGCGCTCTTGCAAAACTACCCGAATCCGTTCAATCCGGTGACCACGATTCGCTACATGTTGCCCGTCAGCGCTCACGTGACTTTGACGGTGTACGACGCAAGCGGACGTCAGGTGGCGCAACTTGTGGATGCTAAGCAAGGCCCGGGTGTCTACGCTGTCCTGTGGAACGCTACGGATGTTGCCAGCGGCGTGTACTACTGCCGGCTTACCGCTGGATCGTTCACCCAGGCGCGCAAGCTGGTCGTGACGAAGTGACGCAAACGCCCCCCTCGTACGCAAGCGTGAGCGAGGGGGGCACTTTTGTACCCAATGGCTGCGAAAGCAAGACTCGCTGAGGAACAATGACGTTCTCAAATCGCCGTGTGCCGTGGCTTGCGCTGCTGACATTCTTCGTTTTACCTGCAGTGAGCAGAGGGCAGGAGCCCCCTTCTGGACTAAACGTGTATTGGGGCCACATTCCTGGAGGCGACAGGGTGTTCTACATTGCCCCGCACGGGGAGAACGCCAATCCGGGCACGTTGGACCAACCTTGGGCAACGCTTGACTACGCGACTAATCAGGCGCAACCCGGCGATGTATTTGTGCTGCGAGGAGGGGTCTATTACCACAATGCGACCATCAAGATCTCTCGGCACGGCACGGCCGAAAAGCCGATAACCATCGTGGCGTACCCGGGAGAGACGCCAATACTGGATTTCTCTGGTCAGGCAGAAGAGAGCAGTCAGAATGGCATCCGCCTCAATGGCTGGTATTGGCATGTCATCGGAATCACCGTACGGTACGCGGGCCATAACGGCATCCGCATGGATGGGAGCTACAACATCCTGGATCAAGTGACGGCTTACGGCAACCGCGACAGCGGCATTCATATGGCCGGAAATGCTTCGTACAATCTCATCAAGAACTGCGACAGCTTTTGGAACTTTGACCGGATTAGCGCAGGCGAAAACGCGGATGGGTTTGGGGCAAAGTTCGACATTCTCCCAGGGAACCATTTCTATGGATGCCGTGCGTGGGAGAATTCTGACGACGGCTTTGACTTCTGGCGCGCAGCAAACACGATTACCGTGGAGAACTGCTGGGCGTTCCACAACGGTGACCCGTCGTTGTTCGGGAATCCCGCGAACTTTGGGGGAGACGGCAACGGCTTCAAACTCGGCGGTGACTATGTGCCGGGCGACCATGTCGTTGTGCGGTGCCTGGCCTTCGACAACCTTGGCCCGGCTCGACAGTCGAAAGGCTTCGACCACAACAACAACACGGGTGCCTTGACTCTATTGCACAATACCGCCTACAACAACGGGAGGAACTTCTACTTTCCGAGGGACCCAATTCGAGGCCAATCGCTATTTGTGAACAACCTGAGCGTGACGTCTTCGGTGCTGGCCACGGTCCCGCCAACTGCAGTTGTGGCGGGCAACAGCTGGCAAATTGGGGTTTCGCTCGATGAGGACGTGTTCCTCAGCGTCGATACTCAGCTTGCAAAGTCGGCGCGGCAGAGAGACGGTTCCCTTCCGGAGGTTGAGCTCCTTAAGCCAAAGCCAAGCAGTCCTGTTGTCGACCGTGGGGTTCTTTCTGGGCAGCCCTACTGCGGCAGTGCTCCCGACATAGGCGCCTACGAAGTGGAGATGGGAGAATGGCATGGGCCGTTTGTCGAGCGCGGTTCAGGGGCAAAGATCAAAGAGCTGCTCGTGTACGATGTGGAGAACGCACAGGGGTGGGGCGTGCGTGCCGATTTCGCTCAGGGCATGGATCCGTACGGAGACGGAACAACTGTGCTGTCGGTCCCCGAGGGATTGCGCGTGTGGGAATGGGTCCAGACATCCCCCGGTTCGCGAACCAAGAACTATCTGTTTACCCTGGCCGAGTTTGTCACCGAAGAGGCATGCGAGATCTTTGTGGCCCATTCTACCCGCATTGCTGCGAAACCTGAGTGGCTACAGGAGTACGAGTCTACGGGTCTAACCCTCACCCTCGCCGGCGCCGGGGGGGCGCAGGAAGTGTTGGCGTTGTTTCGTAGAGCTACTGAACCGGGAGACAGGGTCGTGCTTGGGCGGAACTCTAAGGACGGCACGACCGCCGCCGCCATGTACCTCGTCCTCGTCGGCTCGACATCGCAAGGAGTTGCAAGCGGCGACCTCTTCGTACCCGCAGAATTGGACCTTGTCAAGGCCTATCCGAATCCCTTTTCTGGGTCAACCACCATCCGGTACGAAGTTGGAGCGGCAGGCTACGTCGCCCTGCAAGTGTTTGATCTGAACGGAAGGCAAGTGGCTGAGCTCGCGAAAGGTCTCCATCAGCAGGGCACGTACGCCGTAACTTGGCAGCCTGACGCCCTCCCGGTGGGGGTCTACTTCTGCCGGCTTCGCACGGGGAAGAATCTGGGGGTGCAGAGGCTTCTGTTGCTCCGTTGAAGCTGCGCCCGAGCTGGGGAGGTACGCGGCAAACGGTCGTTTCGATGTCACGGGGGATCCCGGGCTGCCTTGACACGGTGACCGCAAGGTGCACCGGACTACTCTCGCGGGTTCACATGCCCGCTATTGCTTAGCAGCATGGGTTTCGCTCCATTTGGTGGAGGCTGAAACCGCGTGGCGCGTAGGTAGCTGGCCCATGGGGTGCAAGAGACTCTGGGCTATGCGGAAGTGATGACAAGGTCCCGGTCCCAAACGGCCCCTCCGAGAGGACCAGGACAAAGGGAGGAAAACGATGCGATTGTCAACCATGGCTCTGGGCGTAGCCTTGTTGGCAAGCTTGACGTGTGGCAAGTCTGACTTGGAGCGCGTCTATCCGGAGACGGTTGTCCTATACGCACAGAACCCGACTGCGTTCCCTCGCAGGGACGAACCGGTGACCCTTGACATCAGCCGCATCAAGGCGAAAGCCCCGGATTTCAACCCCAGGGCCTATGTGCTGCTCTGTGCGGGGACAGAAATAGCAAGTCAGGCGGAAGACTTGGACGGAGATGGACAACCGGAGAACATCACGGCCGTGCTGGACTTGCCGGCGAGCGGCAAGAGATTGTTGCGCCTAAGGTACGCCCCAGAAGGTTCAAGAGAGCGGACTTACCCGAAGAGGACACAGGCCGAGCTCTCTGTCAAGACTGGTGGCGAGTTCGTGGGACGCAAGTACGTGGGTGGTCATTTCGTAAACGTGCGCTCGCTCCGTGTGCCCCCCGAGCACACCGATCATTCCGAATTCATCCGCTACGAAGGTCCCGGTTGGGAATCCGATTTGGTGGGATACCGTTTCTACCTGGACTGGAGGAACGCAATCGATGTCTTCGGCAAAAAGGTGCCCAAGATGGTGCTCCACGACGTGGGACAGGACGGATTTGAGTCGTACCACCAGATGGCCGACTGGGGCATGGATATCCTCAAGGTGGGCGAATCGCTGGGCATCGGTTCCCTCGGTATGTGGGTCGACGGCCAGGCACAGCGCGTGAGCGTGACGGACAGCGTCGTGTGTGAGGTGGTACTCAACGGACCGGTACGATCGCTCATCAGGACCAAGTATTTCGGCTGGAAGGTGGGCGGCAAGGCCTATGACCTTGTGTCCGAGCTTACCATAGTGGCCGGTAGCCGCATCACCACCCACCAAGTTCAAATCTCTGGTGAGGCGCCTAACGTGTGTACCGGAATCGTCAAAGATCCCTCAGCAGAACTTCTGCGTTCGGGCATAGGGGGAGATTGGGCGTACATGGCTACCTACGGCAAACAGAGCCTTGCCGGAGATAGCTTGGGGTTGGCCGTGCTCTTCAGAACCCACGATTTTGCTGGGTATGCAGAGGATGAGCACAGTCACGTGGTGCTCTTGCGCCCTGAGAACGGAAGGGTGACCTACGCTTTCTTGGCTGCGTGGGAGGGAGAGCCCTCGGGGATCAAAACCAAAGCGGAATTTCTCAAGTACTTAGACGAAACGGTGCAGAGGTTGGCCAACCCAGTCGTCGTTGCCCACTGACACCGGTACTCGAAGAGGGAGCAGACTGGCCCCAGCTGGCCCTGGCTCTCCGCGACGACGACCGATTAGCTGGGAGGAAATTCTTGTGGAGATACGCTATCCTGCTGACCCGATTCGCTTCCAGCGAATGACCACCGAGGAAATCCGAGGCTCTTTCCTCGTGGACACTCTCTTTGTGCCTGACGAAGTCGTCTTGCTCTACTCCGAAGTCGACAGAGCGGTTCTCGGATCCGCTGTGCCCGTGACGAAGCCGCTCCATCTCGGTGCATCGAGGGAACTTGCGGCAGACTACTTCTGCGAGCGCCGCGAACTCGGGCTACTCAACGTGGGTGGGACGGGAAGGGTGGTCGTGGACGGGAAGAGCTACGAGTTGCGCAACAAGGATATGCTGTACATTGGTCAGGGCGCGAGAGACGTCTCATTTGAAAGCGAACGCTCAGACGTCCCTGCTGCCTTCTACCTGCTCAGCTTCCCTGCCCATGCGGCTTTCCCCACCAGAAAGGTGGCGATGGAGGAGGCCGAAGCAGTGCATCTTGGCCAGGCGGCCAATTGCAACGAGCGGACGATTTACAAGTACATCCACCCCGGGGGGATCAAGAGCTGCCAGCTGGTCATGGGCCTCACGGTGCTCGCACCAGGCTCAAACTGGAATACCATGCCCCCGCACACGCACGAGAGACGCACGGAGATCTACCTCTACTTTGACATGGCTGAGGAGACGCGGGTATTTCACTTCATGGGCATGGCGGAAGAGACACGCCACATCGTGATAGCCAATCGCCAAGCGGTCATTTCGCCCAGCTGGTCCATTCATGCCGGTGTGGGCACAGGACCCTACTCCTTCTGCTGGGGTATGGGTGGCGAGAATCAGACCTTCGAAGACATGGATGTCATTGAGATGACAAGGCTCAGGTAGCACCCGAGCAAGACATTGTGTGAGGGAGAGATGATTCTGGACAAGTTCCGCCTAGACGGAAAAGTGGCAATTGTGACAGGCGCGGCGCGCGGACTCGGGCAGGCCATGGCCGTTGGCCTGGCGGAAGCAGGGGCCGACGTGGTGGTTGTCGATGTGCTGGACATGGAACAGACCACACGGTGCATCGAGGACTTGGGCAGACGCTGCGCGGCCGTAAAGACCGACTTGCGCAAGCTCGAAAGCATCGACCTGATTGTGCGACAAGCCCTGGAGCGCATGGGCTCCATCGACATACTGGTCAACAACGCTGGCATCATCCGGCGCGCTCCTGTGCTGGAGTTTGAACTGAAGGACTGGGATGAGGTGATGGACGTCAATGTGCGCACGCTTTTTTTCCTCACCCAGGCGGTGGCAAAAGTGATGGTCCAGCAGGGGAGAGGGGGGAAGATCATCAACATCGCATCCATGCTCTCCTTCCAGGGGGGCATCCTTGTGCCCTCATACACGGCCTCGAAAAGCGCCGTAATGGGTTTGACTCGCCTGCTGGCCAACGAGCTTGCTCCCCACAACATCAATGTCAACGCCATTGCCCCAGGGTACATGGCCACCGACAACACGGCTCCCCTGCGCGCGGACCCGGTGCGGAGCAAAGCAATCCTCGAGCGAATCCCTGCGGGAAGATGGGGCGAACCGGAAGACCTGAAAGGCGTCGTCGTGTTTCTGGCTTCAGAAGCTTCGGCCTATATGCACGGCTATACTGTGGCGGTGGACGGTGGATGGTTGGCCCGCTAAGCGGTATCTTGACTGCTCGCGCCGTGACGTGCATGTCGGCTGCAGGTGCTGGTAGGATTGGTCCGGAGCTCATCGTGGGATGCGCTTCATGCTTCCGCACGGCGGTGCTCACCGACACCGCCTGCGCGCGTTCATTTCTTAGAGAGGAAGCACGAGTATGAGACGTAGTTTGCTGCCCGTGCTGCTTGCTGCTTTGCTTGTTTCTTGTTCGCAGTCTGGCGGAAGAACGCGGGTTCTGAAGCTTGCGCACGCCCTGGACACCAATCACCCCGTGCACAAGGGCATGGTGTACATGGCCGAACGCGTGGCTGAAAAGTCCCACGGACGACTCCGAGTGGACATCTACCCAAGCGGGCAGTTAGGCGACGAGAGGGAACTAATCGAGTTGCTGCAAATCGGTAGCTTGGCCATGACCAAGGTGTCCACCGCCCCCTTGGAGGCGTTCGTGCCTGAAATGGAGATATTCGGCATCCCATACGTGTTCAGGGACGATGAACACCGCTGGAAGGTACTGCGTGGCGACATCGGGAGGAGACTGCTGCTGGCAGGGGAGAGGTTTCTCCTTCGCGGCATGTGCTACTACGACGCCGGCAGCCGCAGCTTCTACACGAAAAAGGTCCCAATTATGCAACCCGGCGACCTACGAGGCCTGAAGATTCGGGTCATGAATAGTCCTACTTCCTTCAAAATGATACAGACGCTGGGCGGCTCGGCTACGCCGATCCCGTGGGGTGAGCTTTATACTGCCCTCCAGCAAGGCGTGGTGGACGGAGCAGAGAATAACCCACCCAGCTTCTACTTCTCGCGTCACTACGAAGTTTGCAAGTACTACTGCCTGGATGAGCACACATCAATCCCCGACATTCTCCTGATGAGCACCACGGTGTGGGAGACTCTTTCGCTCGAGGAGCAGAAGTGGTTGCAAGAAGCGGTGGACGAGTCGGTTGACTACCAACGAAAACTTTGGCAAGAGTCATCGGAGCAGGCCCTGCAGGAGGTGCAAAAGGCGGGAGTTCAGGTGCTGCACCCCGACAAAGCTCCTTTTAGGCGCGCGGTGCAAGAGATGTACGACGCCTACAAAGGGACGCCTATCTATGAGCTGATTCAAGAGATTCAACGGGTGGAGTAGGGAGACCTGCTATGGCAAAGTTGACCGGATACATCACCAGAGCCCTTGGTATTTTCCTCAGTTTCCTCATGGCGACCATGGTGCTGGATGTTACGTGGCAGGTTTTCACGCGCTTCGTGCTTCGCAATCCCAGTTCGTATACCGAGGAGCTGGCCAGGTTTCAGCTGATGTGGGTCGGTTTGCTTGGTGCCAGCTATGCGTACCGCACCAAGGCACACTTGGGAATCGACGTGCTGGCTACCAGGCTGACAGGCAGCAAACGGAAAATCCTTGAGGTGGCGATAAACCTGCTGGTACTTCTCTTCGCTCTGTTCGTGATGGTTATTGGCGGAATACGTCTTGTGCAGCTCACCTTCACCCTTGGTCAGGTGTCTACTGCCCTCGGGGTGCCAATGGGGTACGTCTACTCGGTACTGCCGATTTCGGGTTTTCTCATGATCTACTTTGCCCTTCATTTCATCGTGGAAACGTTGCGTGAAAAGCAAGCCCCTGCAATCCCCAGGCAGGTCGGCGAGCCGATCTGAGCAATGAACCGAACGGAGGCACAACTCAAGAGGGAGTTTGCTCAATGGATCTGTCAGTGGTGACGTTGGTTGTGAGCTTTGTTCTTCTGCTCGCTATGAACGTGCCCATCGCCATCGCCATCGGTATCGCCACGACCTTGACGATGCTCTTTACTATTAGCCCAGTGCCGGCTCTCACCACAGTGGCACAGCGCATGGCCACCGGAATCAACAGTTTCACGCTGTTGGCAATTCCCTTCTTCATTCTTTCTGGCCAGCTCATGGGCAGAGGCGGGATTGCAAGGCGCCTTATTGACCTCGCCAAGGCTCTGGTCGGGATGCTTCCGGGAGGGTTGGCCTACGTCAACATCCTCGCCTGCATGTTTTTCGGCGCTATTTCCGGATCCGCGGCCGCGGCCACCTCAGCAATCGGCGGCTTCATGATTCCGACGATGAAGAAAGAGGGGTACGATGCCAACTTTAGCACCGCAGTCACAGTGACAGGAGCGACGACGGGGCTACTGATCCCACCTTCGAACGTGCTGATCGTCTACTCATTGGCCAGTGGAGGTGTTTCCATCGCAGCTTTGTTCATCGCCGGGTACCTGCCCGGGATTCTCTTAGGCTTGGGTCTGATAGCCGTGGCTGCAGCGATTGCCGTGGCCAAGAAATACCCGGTCGGGGAAAAGGTGTCGCTCCTTGAGGGAGGGCGGAGGCTTTTGGATGCGATTCCCAGTCTCCTGCTCGTTGTGGTGGTCATTGGCGGCATTATCGCCGGCTTCTTTACTGCTACGGAAGCGAGCGGGATTGCCGTCCTCTATTCCTTTCTGCTCTCGGTGGCGATCTATCGGGAAGTGAAGATCCGAGAGCTGCCGCAGATCCTCCTCAAGACGGTAGAGACGACGGCCATCGTCATGCTGCTGATTGGAGCCTCCTCCGGAATGTCGTGGATTCTCTCCTACGAGAACATTCCGCAGAATGTCAGTGCGGCCCTTATTGCTCTCACCGACAGCAAGCTGGCGATTCTGCTCATCATCAACATCGTCTTGCTCATCGTGGGCACGTTCATGGACATGACCCCCGCAGTTCTCATCTTCACGCCGATCTTCTTGCCGGTAGTGGTTCGCCTTGGCATGAGTCCACTGCACTTCGGCATCGTCCTGGTTCTGAACCTTTGCATCGGGCTCTGTACACCTCCGGTCGGTTCGGTGCTTTTTCTGGGATGCGGCGTCGGCAACACCACCATTGCACGCATCACCCGAACGCTGGTGCCTTTCTATCTCGGCATGATCGTCGTCTTGCTGATCGTGACCTATGTGCCTTGGTTCAGCTTGTTCCTGCCTAGGCTCTTCGGGTACTGATAGCCTAAGGTAGCGGATGCTCGCTCACCATGGTGGTGCCACGAAAACCTTGGGAGGACGAATGAGGAAGAGAGGGATGCTTGCTGCTGACCGCTTCTTTGATCCTGATGCGAAGACCCGCAAGATCGCGCGTACGCTCTACGAGGGCGTAAGGGGCCTGCCCATAATCAGCCCCCATGGCCATGTCGACCCGCGCATCTTCGCGGAAAATCGCCCTTTCCCTGACCCCACAGAGCTGATCCTCATTCCGGACCACTACATCTTCCGCATGCTCTACTCGCAGGGTATCCCGTTGGAGTCGTTGGGCATTCCCACGCTGGACGGGACGCCGGTGGAGACCGACCACCGCAAGATTTGGCAGTGTTTTGCCGACCACTACTTCCTCTTTGCTGGGACGCCGACTTCTCTGTGGCTCGCGTACGTTTTCGAGGAGGTGTTTGGCATCCAGCAAAAGCTGGACAGCAGTTCCGCGATGAAGATCTACGATGAGATCTCGGAGAAGCTGCGCAGTCCAGAGTTCTTGCCTCGTTCCCTCTTCGAGCGGTTTAAGATCGAGGTCCTCACCACCACCGATGCGGCCACCGATACGCTTGCCCAGCACCGCAGGATCAGGGAATCAGGCTGGCAGGGCAGGGTAATTCCCTGTTTTCGTCCGGATGGAGTGACGGACCTGTTGGCGAAAGGGTGGAGGGAAAACGTCAACAGGCTAAGTGAGGTGAGCGGCATCGAGATAGACTCGTACGGAAAGTTCATTGAGGCACTCGAGGAACGGAGACGTTTCTTCAAGGCAATGGGTGCAGTGTCCACTGACCATGCCGTGGAGAGTCCCTACACACACGAGTTGAGTCGGAGGCAAGCTGAGGTCATTCTTCAACGCGCACTCAAGGGAAAGGCAACAGCCCAGGACGCGGCGCACTTCACGGCGCACATGTTGATGGAATATGCCCGCATGAGCATCGAGGACGGGTTGGTAATGCAGATTCATCCCGGCTCTTTCCGGAACCATAATCAGTTTGTTTTCCGGCGCTTTGGTCCAGACAAGGGGTGTGACATCCCGGTGGTAACGGAGTACACCAGGAACCTCTACGAACTGTTGAACAAGTATGGGAATGACACCCGCTTGACCCTCATTGTGTTCACTCTGGATGAGTCGGCATATTCGAGGGAGCTGGCTCCCTTGGCCGGGCACTACCCCGCCATGCGTCTGGGACCTCCCTGGTGGTTCCACGACAGCATCGAAGGGATGATCCGCTTCCGCAAGATGGTGACCGAAACGGCCGGCATTTACAATACGGTGGGCTTCAACGATGACACCCGGGCCTTTCCGTCCATCCCGGCGCGACATGACCTGGCACGGCGGATGGACTGCAACTTCTTAGCTGGGTTGGTGGCGCGCAAGATCATCGATATGGCCGAAGCCAAGAAGCTGAGTCGGGCTTTGGCTTACGATCTGCCTAAGCAGGCGTACAAGCTGTGAAGGGCCGAGTATGTGTAGCGCAATAGGTGAATCGAACTTGGAGCTGGGAAAATACTCATTCGGTCTCGGCGACCGCTTCGGGTTGCAAGGGAAAGCGCTTCTCCGGGCCGTGGTTGAAGCTCGCCCGCTCGGCGTGGAGGTGACACCGGTGTGGAACAAGTCCTACCGCGAGCACGTCATCGTTGGCAGTAGGCCTGCAGACACGCGGAAAGAAGCAGATGAGGCCGTGCGGGCCCTGGGCTGGAAGGGGCCCTACTTCGTCGACGCAGACCATGTCACCGCCACGAGCGTCACTTTCTTTGTGGAAGACTGCGACTTTTTCACGGTCGACGTGGCCGAGCAGATAGGAAGACCATCGGCAATCGACCGCCTCGAAGATTTTGTGAGGCGAAATGAAAGGTACCTTGGTGAACTGACGATTTCCACCGACGCCCGGTTCCGCGTGGGAAGGGCCGAACTGGAGCGGATTGGTCGTCGCTACTTGGCCGCGATTGATGAGTTAGAAGCGGTGTATCAGCTGATAACCCGCCATCGAGATGGCGCGCCCTTCGTCCTCGAGTTGTCCATGGACGAGACCGCTGAGCCGCAGCATCCTGTGGAGCTCTTCTTCTTGCTGTCGGAGGTCGCGGACAGAGGCATCCCCCTTGCGACCATTGCACCGAGGTTTCCAGGAAAGCTGCACAAGGGTGTGGACTATGAGGGGAACGTCGAGGAATTTGCGCGACACTTTGCTCTCATGCTCGAGACCCTGCAGTTGGCAGTTGGTGAGTTCGCTTTGCCCAAGGCTCTCAAGTTGAGTCTCCATTCCGGGAGCGATAAGTTTGCCCTCTATGGGCCGATCAGAGAGGCCCTATTCCGGCATGATGCGGGCCTCCACATCAAGACGGCAGGCACGACCTGGCTTGAGGAGCTGGCCGGACTGGCAGAAGTCGGCGGCGACGGTCTCAGTGTCGCCAAAGAGATCTACCGCCAAGCGTACCAACGCCTTGAAGAACTGGTGGCACCTTACGCGGCAGTCACGAAGATTGTCGCAAGAAAACTCCCGGAGCCAGTGGAAGTAGACAGGTGGAGCGAAGATGAATTTGTGGGTGCCCTGCGAAATGAACCAGGCAACTCTCGTTTCAATGAGAATTTCCGGCAGTTGCTTCACGTGGCATACAAAATCGCTGCAGAGATGGGAACCCGCTACACCAACCTCGTGTTGAAGCATGAGGATACCATTTCGGCCAACGTAACCAAGAACATTCTGGAGCGTCATATTCGACCTCTTTTCTTGGGAGAGTGAAACATGGGCTACCTCGAGGAGTTGTTCGGTTTGGACGGCAAGGTGGCAGTGGTTATTGGTGGGGGTGGCGTGCTTGGCGGCGCCATGTGCCTGGCGTTGGCGAAGGCTGGCGCGAAAGTGGCCGTCGTCGACCTCGATCAAGAGAAGGCCGCGGCGCGCGCCGCAGAGATAGCAGCGCTGGGGAGGGAGGCCATTGCGGTGCCCGCAGATGCCGCTACCAAGAGCGACCTGGAAGCGGCAGAGCAGACCGTAGAGAGGACCTTCCACCGCGTCGACATTCTCATCAACGCGCCGGGTATCAACTCTGCGACACCATTTTTCGAGATCACCGAGGAAGAATGGAACAAGATTTTGGACGTGAATCTCAAGAGCATGTTTCTTGCCTGTCAGATATTTGGCAAGAAGATGATCGAGCAGGGTGAAGGAGGGAGCATCATCAACATCTCTTCGGCCTCGTCTGGCCCCCCTCTTTCCAAGGTCTTCACGTACAGCATTTCCAAGGCCGGCGTGAACAATCTCACGCAGTTTCTGGCAAGGGAGTGGGCCCCGCATAGGGTGCGCGTCAACGCAATTGCCCCTGGCTTTTTCCCCGCGGAGCAGAACCGAAGACTTCTCACCAAGGAGCGCACCGAGGCCATTCTGAGGCATACGCCCATGGGTCGCTTCGGGGAGGCGGAAGAACTCGCCGGGGCAGTGCTCTGGCTGGCTTCCGAAAAGGCGTCTTCCTTCGTTACGGGGGCCATCATTCGTGTGGATGGCGGGTTTTCCGCGATGACCATTTGACGGGAGAGGCAGGCATGGAAGAGCATGATGTCGGCGTGGTTGGTCTCGGAGTGATGGGACAGAACCTCGCCCTGAACATGGAACGCCACGGCTATTCAGTTGCTGGCTTCGATCTCGATGAAGGCAAACGGCACGAGTTCAGTCGGAAGGGATCGGGAAAGAGTGTTGCAGCCTACGGCACGCTTGAGGAGTTTCTTGTGCACCTGCATACTCCCAGGAAAATCCTCATTATGGTTCCGGCAGGCCAGGCGGTCGATGCGGTCATCAACAGCTTGAAAGGACAGCTTGCCGCTGGGGACATTCTCATCGATGGTGGGAATAGCCACTTCTTGGACACTGAACGACGCCTCAAGCAACTTGAAGAGACGGGCATACTGTTCGTTGGCAGCGGCATTAGTGGCGGTGAGGAAGGAGCTCTTTGGGGTCCCGCGATCATGCCGGGAGGCAACCCCGAAGCCTGGCCCCACCTCCGGGAAATGCTGCAGGCTATCGCCGCGAGGGCCGATGATGGAACTCCGTGTTGCACATGGATCGGGCCTGGCGGTGCGGGACACTTCGTTAAGATGGTGCACAATGGCATCGAGTACGCTGACATGCAGATGATCAGCGAGGCCTATTTCCTCATGGCGCGCCTCCTCGGTCTCAGCGCGGAGCAGATGGCGACCGTTTTCGAGAACTGGAATGCCGGGGAGCTCAAGAGCTATTTGATCGAGATCACTGCCCGTGTCTTGCGCAAGAAAGACGAGGAAACGGGCGAGCCGCTCGTTGAACTGATTCTCGATACTGCAGAGCAGAAGGGCACGGGGAAATGGACCAGCCAGGCCGCACTTGACCTGGGAGCACCGGCGCAGACAATTGCCGAGGCTGTCTTCGCCCGGATGCTGAGTGCACTCAAGGAAGAGCGCGTAAGAGCAGCCGAGCTCCTATCGGGCCCACGACCTGTGCCTGTGCCCGAGAGTGAGGGCTTCATTGAGAAGATACGCCAGGCTCTCTACGCGGCGAAGATCTGTTCCTATGCCCAGGGCTTTCAGATCATGCGGGCTGCCGACCGCGAGTACGGCTGGCACCTCGATTTTGGCGCGATCGCTTCCGTGTGGCGGGCGGGCTGCATCATCCGGGCGCAGTTCTTGGATAGAATCAGGGAAGCCTACGGGAGAACGCGGGATCTGGCGAATCTGATGCTGGACGCCTATTTCGGAGAGGCCCTGCGCAATTGCCAAGAGGCATGGCGCGAGGTCATTATCCGGGCCGCGGAAAACGGAATCCCTTGTCCGGCGCTGAGCAGTGCACTTGCTTACTACGACGGCTATCGGAGCGCCATCTTGCCCGCCAATCTGATTCAGGCGCAGCGCGACTATTTTGGAGCGCATACGTATCGACGGGTCGACAAGCCAGGCGTATTTCACACAGTGTGGACAGACTGAAAGAGGACACGATGCTCATAGGAAGGGGAGATCCAGTAGGGTTCCTCTCTGAGGAAGAGGTTTGCGGGATAGTTCTTCAGGCGCTCTCGCAGCAGAAGTTGGCGGGCAAGCGCGTGCTCGTAATAGTGCCGGACCTCACCCGCAACGCGCCCATTCCGCTGTTCTTCAAGCTGCTGGTGGAGACGCTTCGTCCCCAGGTGAAGTCGCTTGATTTCATGATTGCCCTGGGGACACATCAGCCACTCAACACTCGCAAGATTGCCGAGCGCGTGGGCGTCTCCATTTCCGATCTCCAGACGTGCTACAAGGACATCGGCTTCATCAACCATGCGTACGACAAGGCCGAAGAACTGACTGTGATCGGCACCATCTCAGAAGAGGAGGTGGCCGAGATCTCTGCGGGATTACTCAAAGAGGTGGCCCGAGTTACTGTCAACAGGCGCCTTTTTGATTACGATTTGCTTCTCATTCTAAGTCCAGTAGTACCGCACGAGGTCGCCGGTTTTTCTGGGGGGAACAAGTACCTTTTCCCAGGAGTTTCCGGGGCGGAATTCATAGACTTTTTTCATTGGCTTTCAGCGATCATTACAAACATCGTTCTGAACGGCATTAGGGACAATCCTATAAGGAGACTTTTGGACCGCGCTGCTTCTTTTCTGAGCGTTCCTCGGCTGTACTTCAACATGGTGTGCCACGAAGGCGCGCTCAAGGGTCTCTATGTCGGGGATAACGAGGAGGCGTGGTCGAGGGCCGCTGATCTCTCGGCGCAGGTCCACATTCGCTACGTCGATCGGCCCTATAGCCGGGTGCTGGGCATCGCGCCCCCGAATTACGAGGACCTCTGGGTCGCAGGCAAGGTCATGTACAAGCTGGAGCCGGTGGTGGCCGACGGAGGGGAACTGATCATTTATGCCCCACACATCGCAGAGATTTCACACACACACGGTGCGATATTGCGACGAATTGGCTACCACGTGCGCGACTACTACTTGGCACAAATGGAGCGCTTTGCAGACGTACCGCGCGGGGTGCTCGCACACTCCACACATGTGAAAGGCGCCGGGAGCTACAAGGACGGCGTAGAGCGGCCCAGGATCAACGTATCTCTTGCGACCGCCATTCCCGAGGGTATCTGCAGGAAGATCAACCTTGGGTACCGAGACTGGAGAAGTATAGATCTGGATGGGTGGCGCAACCGGGAAGAGGAAGGCGTGTTGCTTGTGGAAAAAGCCGGAGAGGTGCTCTACAGGCTACGGACGGCGCAACCCTGAGGAGCACGATGAGCTCTGCGAGGTGGGCACAGGCAGAGGCAGGTTTTCTTGCTGTTTGTTTGTGGCTACCATGATGGTAAGCTCGCGTTGCGAGCCTTGGTGCGTTGCGGTTAGTCTTAGGCATGGATGACCTACGGGAGTGGACACGATGGGAACGACGGCTCAGGCAAAAAGGGACTTGGCGGAGTTCAAACCGAGACATGAATTCTTCGTGGGGATCGACTCGGATGGGTGCGTGTTCGATTCCATGGAGATCAAACACAAAGAGTGTTTCATCCCAAACATTATCAAGTACTGGGGCTTGCAACCCGTGGCAAAGTACGCGCGGGAAGCGGCTGAGTTTGTCAATCTGTATTCAAAGTGGCGCGGTGCCAACCGCTTCCCGGCGCTCCTCAAGGTCCTTGATTTGTTGCGAGAGCATCCAGAGGTACAGCGTCGGAAGTTCGTGGTGCCTGACGTGACTGCCCTTCGTAGGTTTGTAGAGTCTGGCGTGCCACTTGGCAACCCCGCACTCCGGGAGGCGGTGGCGTCTTCCAACGATCCAGTGCTTCTGACGACGCTGCAGTGGAGCGAGGCCGTAAATGCGTCGGTAGCGGATATTGTGCGCGGCGTGCCGCCGTTTCCACTTGTCCGGGAAAGCCTCGAGAAGCTCGCGCAGCACGCCGATATCATGGTGGTTTCAGGTACCCCAGGAGAAGCCCTGGAGAGAGAGTGGCAGGAGCACGACATTGCACGCTTTGCCGCCATAATCGCCGGCCAAGAGGTAGGCAGCAAGAAGGAACAGCTCCGGTTGGCTACAGAGGGCCGATACCTTGCAGGCAGGATGCTGATGGTTGGCGACGCTCCGGGGGACCTGGAAGCGGCCAGGGCGAACAACATCCTTTTCTATCCGATCATACCTGGCCGAGAGGAAGATTGCTGGGCGCGTTTCTACAGGGAGATCATCGACCTGTTCCTGGCCGGAAAGTATACGGCTGGCCTGCAAGCGGAGCTGGTTGCGGAGTTTGAGGCGCGGTTGCCTGAAAGGCCACCGTGGTGCTTTGCGTGATCGATGGGGAGGGTGCTAAGCCGGGAAATGGCGTGCGTCATAAGATTCGTTATGTTACCAGACGCCTACCTCACGCATCGCCTCCCCTCCCTTTTTCGCGTCTGTCAACCCACCACCACATTCACTAACTTATCCGGCACGACGACTACTCGACGGATGCTTCGCTCACCGACAAACTTGCGCACGCGTTCATCGCTGAGCGCCAGATTCTTCAACGTCTCCTCGGACGAACCTCGCTGCACCGACGCCGAGGACCGAAGTTTGCCGTTGACCTGAAAGACCACCGTGACGAGGTCCCGCGTGGCGAGCTTCTCATCGTAGGCCGGCCAGCCGGAGTCGAACACACTGTAGGGCCCGCCGATTTGCTCCCACAGCTCCTCGCCGAGGTGCGGCGCGAATGGGGCCAGGCACTGGATAAGGGTTCGCATGGCTTCGCGCAGCACTCGCTCATTCTGCTGCTCCACGGGCACCTCTTCCCGGTATGAATAGATGCCCGACACAAACTCCATGAGCCTGCTGATTGCCGTATTGAAATGGAAACGCTCAAGGTCCTGGGTAACGGCCTTCACCGTCCGGTGCTGGAGGTGAAGCAGCTCGCTGCTTCGCTCGCTCTCGTTGCCACGCGGCGGCTGCTCGCGGAACATTTGCACAAGACGCCACACTCGGTTGAGGAACCGATACACGCCGGCAATGCCCTCGTCGCTCCAATCGCCGCCCTCGGTGTAGTCGCCCATGAACATCATGAACATGCGGAAGGTATCCGACCCGTAGCGGTCAAGGTATGGCTCCGGGTTGATCACGTTGCCGTGCGATTTTGACATCTTGGCGCCCCGGTTGGTGATGATACCCTGATGCACCAAGCGCAGGAACGGTTCATCGAACTTCACGAGCCCCATATCGTGGAGGGCCATGGTGAAAAAGCGCGCATACAGCAAATGCATCACCGCATGCTCGGCACCCCCCACGTACTGATCCACCGGCAGCCACTTGTCAACGACCTCCGGGTCAAACGGTCGGTCGTCGCAGTGGGGACTCGGAAACCTCAGGAAATACCAGGAAGAGCAGACGAAGGTGTCCATCGTGTCCACTTCGCGGCGCGCCGGTCCACCGCAGCGCGGGCACTTCGTGTTGACGAACTCCGGCACAGTGGCCAGAGGGGACTCACCCTGACCGGTAAATTTCACGTTCTGTGGGAGAAGCACGGGCAAATCCTTCTCCGGAACAGGTACTATACCGCACTTCTCGCAGTAGACAATAGGGATCGGCGCGCCCCAGTATCGCTGGCGGGAAATCAGCCAGTCTCGAAGCTTGTAGGTAACCCTGAACTCCGCCATCCCCTGTCCTTGCAAAGCCTCCACGATTGCTTTGCCGCCAGCTTTCCACTCCATACCCGAGAATCCACCAGAGTTGACGAGCACGCCGGGCCCTTCGTACGCACGGTCTGGAGGCAAGGCCTCCCCCGCTGGTGGTGCGACCACCTGCACAATAGGCAGACCATACTTCACGGCGAATTCATAGTCCCGCTGGTCATGGGCAGGCACCGCCATCACTGCGCCTGTCCCGTACGAAAGCAGCACATAGTCGGCAATCCAGATCGGGATCTCGCGGTCATTAATGGGGTTGACTGCGAAGGCGCCCGTGAACACGCCCGTCTTCTCTTTTTCAGTGCTGGTTCTCTCTATCTCGCTCTTCTTGCGGCACCACTCGACGTACTCTCGCACCTGAGCCTGCTGCGACTCCGTAGTGATCTTTTCCACCAGGGGATGTTCCGGCGCAAGAACCATGTAGGTCGCCCCGAAGAGTGTGTCCGGCCGCGTGGTGAACACCTCCACGGTGGCCTGGTGGCCCTTCACCGGGAACCGAATCTGAGCACCTTCGCTCCGCCCGATCCAGTTGCGCTGCATGGTGATTGTCTTCTCCGGCCACTGCAGCTTCTTGTGACCTTCCAGAAGGCGCTCAGCGTATTTGGTGATGCGGAAAAACCATTGCTCCAGGTCGCGGCGGGTGACCTCAGTCGAGCAGCGTTCGCAGCGCCCCTCGATCACCTGCTCGTTGGCCAGTACCGTCTTGCATTGTGGGCACCAGTTCACTGGCGCCTTTGCCCGATAGGCAAGCCCATGTTCATAGAGTTTGAGGAAAAACCATTGCGTCCACTTGTAGTACCGCGGCGAACTGGTATCGATTTCCTTTTCCCAGTCGTACATGGCGCCGAAGCGCTCAAGTTGTTTGCGAATGTAGCGAATGTTTTCCGCGGTGCTAATGGCGGGATGAATGCCCTTCTTGATGGCATAGTTCTCGGCCGGCAACCCAAACGCGTCGTACCCCATGGGCTCGAAAACGTTGTAGCCCTGCATTCGCTTGAAGCGTGCCCAGCTATCCGTGGGCGCGTAGTTGTACCAGTGACCGATATGGAGCTTGTCGGCAGACGGATACAGAAACATCACCAGGCAGTAGAGCTTCTTCTCTGTCTTGGACATATCGGTGCGGTACAGGCCGGTTTCCTGCCACTTCCGCTGCCATTTCTCCTCGATCTCAGCGAATGGATAGCCACCTTTCCTGCTCACTTCAACCTCCTGGTGTCAATATGTACACCTTAAAGAAAAAGTTCAATCCTCCGGTCTCCTTCGCCGTGGATTGAACCGTGGTCGGGGCGGGCGGATTTGAACCGCCGACCTCCTGCTCCCGAAGCAGGCGCGCTATCCGAGCTGCGCTACGCCCCGTTCTGGCTAAACAACATACTTCAGAAACAAGAAGCCGCCGATCAGCAGTACCAAGAAGACCACCGTCGCGGCATTGAAGTAGCGGTCAATCAGTCTTCTGACCTTCTCTCCCCACACGTAGAGCAAAAGAGCCACCGCGAAGAAACGCATCCCCCGCCCGAGAATCGACGCTATCACGAAACTCGAAAGGGGCGACCCGGCGGCCCCTGCCGATATCGTGAAAATCTTGTAAGGGATAGGCGTGAGAGCAGCCGACAAGACGGCCCAGAAGCTGTACTGATTAAAGGTGTCAAAAAGCCGCCGGAAAAGCTCCTCTGCATGATAGAAGTGTACTATCCTCCACCCTATTGCTTCCATCAGCGCGACGCCAATTCCATATCCGCCAAGCCCGCCGATGACTGAGGCGGCTGTGGCAGAGCCTGCATAGTGGAAGGCGCGCTTCGGCACGGCCAAGGCCAGCGCGATCAACAAGACATCGGGTGGGACTGGAAAGAATGAAGACTCGGCAAATGCAAGGAGCACCAGTGCCAACCAGCCGTAAGGCGTCTCAGCCCACTTCAGCACCCAATCATAAAGTCTGCGAATGGGATTTGCAGCCTTGCGCTTGGCTTCTTCCTTCGCGCCCAACACCCCCAACGCTATTTTCCCTGCATTTTGCACTTTGTTTGACCCAGTCCGGACCGTTCTCTTTGTAAGGCTATCATCAACTTCAGGAAGCGTATGGTGTCACTCCACCGCGAGATGTGGCTTCCCTGACTGCTATAGGAAGAAGCAATGGGCACCGTTCCGATTCTGAAGCCTGCCCACGCCGCCCTCACCAGAAACTCGCTTTCCGTCTCGAAATGAGTCGTCCTCAGGCTGATCCCCTTCAAGACCTCAGTTCTAAACAGGCGGAACCCGCACTGGCTGTCCGGAATCGCAACTCCCGCCACATAGGACACGATTGCCGAGCTCAAGCAGTTGCTCAAATAGCGATCGAGCGGCATCGCCCCCCTGCGCGACATCCGGTCGCCGACGACAATGTGTAGGTCGCACTCACGGAGCCGCTGCAAGAAGCGTGGCGTCTCTTTCGGCTCGTGCTGCCCGTCGGCGTCGATCGTGAGGACAAGATCCGCCCTTGCTTCCACCGCGAAAAAGCCGGAACGCAGTGCCGCGCCTTTGCCGCGATTTTGAGGATGCCGAATGAGGAAGCATCCAAGCTCCCTCGCAACCCGTGAGGTCCCGTCGGCCGACCCGTCGTCCACCACCCATATGGGGATATCGCCAAGGGCTGTACGCAACCCATCAACGACATCTGGCAGGGTTCCCGCAGCATCCAGCGCCGGTATGACTGCTGCAATGCGAGTCTCATCCTGCCCCGCTCCCCCGAAATGTGCCGCGCCGCTCTTCACTGCTCGCCTGCGGAAACGCTGCCAGCCCTACCGACGGAGCTTGGGAAGCTTACGGCTCGCAAACAGACGCATGCGACGCCTGTGCTCGTTACGCAAATTTACTCTATTCGCGAACAAAATGCAACCCAAATCTTAGCTTGGCTTGACGGCAATGCACTGGGTCCCTCTTCTTCGCCGCTCACCCCGCATGGCAGTCCAGCACCAGTACGCAATTGAGAAAAGGCCCGCGCCTGCCACAGGTGCAGGTGCGGGCCACGAGCGTTGTCGGGGCGACTGGATTTGAACCAGCGACCCCTTGACCCCCAGTCAAGTGCGCTACCGGACTGCGCCACGCCCCGACTTTGAATCCAACTTTTCCAGAGCAGCAAGGATCGCTCGCAACTCGCTGGTGATCTCTGCCAGCAGGTCCTCCCTTTTCATCTCCTCGAGAGAAAGCGACAGTTGTCGCTCCCGGCGCGGATTGGCTTTCTCCTCGAGGCGCTCGCGTGCCAGCCTCTCGCGTGCTCCCGCAATCGTGTACTTGTCAATGTAGAGAAGACGCTTTATTCTGAAGATCAGGCGAATGTCGCTCAGCCGATAGACCCGATTCCCGGCACGATTCTTTGCCGGTCGGAGCTCCGGGAACTCGCTTTCCCAGTAGCGGAGCACATGCGGCTTCACGTCGGTGAGCTTGCTCACCTCGGCTATGGAGTAGTACAGCTTTCTTATCGGTACGTCGACCATCCCCACGCCTCGGAGTCCGCTACCTGGTGACGCTGTAACTATAGCAAATTGTGGGGAAATAGTCAAGTGATTTTTGAGGACATCACCAAAATGCTCCCTCGCGAGGCAAAACTCACGAGTCTCTCCGCGAAAAAGGGCAAGGCTTCGCTCCTCCCCTCCGCTTTTCTCGCGAAGCACCGGAGACTATCAAACAGATAGATGGCTCTTCGCTCCCGATTGAAGGGCCACAACCTTGGCCTCTTCAACTCTCTCGATACATACATGCCATAGGCCGCCTCGTAGCCTGCCTCTTGCACCGCTGCAACCACTCGGGCAGAGAAGACACCGAAGGGGTATGAGAAAAAGTGCACGGGTCGGCCTATCCGATCCTCCAGCAACGCCTTCGAGTCCCTGAGCTCTGTGCGCAGGCGAGCGGGGCTGACCAAGGTTAATGGCACATGCGAGAACGAGTGGGAGCCGATTTCCCATCCGGCCGTTGCCAGCGTCGAAAGCTGCTGCCAACTCAGATGCTGCACTGGCCCACTAAAGCGCACGTCCCAGGCGTTACTCTTGCCCACGTATCCGGCGATGACAAACACGCACGCGCGAAAGCCGTACCGTTGCAGCACCGGAAACGCATTGCTGTAAACGCACTCGTACCCGTCGTCGAACGTTATGCACACGCGCTTTAACGTGGAAGATGTATCAATCTCTTCGCCGGGAAGGCACGAAGTGAACCCGTGGTTGGCCAGGTACTTCATCTGCCGGGCGAAAGCACGCGGCGTCACCCGCGTGACCCCGGCATAAAACTTGTCATCAACCAGATGGTAGGCCAGGGTGGTCACTCTCACTCCGCCGGTTGTGCGGGGAGCTGAGGCCTTATTCGCGAGGGTCCCCGGGTGCGCCGCTTGGGTTCGAGGCGGGTCACGATCAGTCTGTCTTCCGCAAGCAGCTCTGCTGCCACTTGTTGGACATCCCTCAGCGTGACGGCCTCGATCTGGGCGATGGTCTCTTCCAACGAGCAGAAGGACTGCAGGTAGATCTCCAGTTTTGCCAACCTGCTCATGCGACTCGAGGTATTCTCCAGGGCAAGCACCAGGTTGCCCTTGAGTTGGGACTTGGCGCGGAGAAGTTCTTCCCCGGGGATACCGTTCTGGCAAAGCGCCTTCAGCTCAGCCAGGACAAGGTCCGTGCACAGCGCCAGTCTATTTGGCTCGGTGGCAAAATAGACCCCCAGCAAGCCGGTGTCGCTGAAAAAGTCGACGAAAGAGTAGACGGCGTAGGCCGCGCCGTGCTCCTCTCGCACGCGCTGGAAGAGCCGCGAGCTCATACCTGCACCCAGAATGGTATCCAGCACCAGGAGCGCGAACTTGCGTGGGTCGGCGTAGGGGTAGGCGCGGCCGCCAATGCAGACGTGTGCCTGCGCGCATTGCTGGTGCCGTGCGTGCCCGCACGGCGGTTGCACAGGCGGTTGCCGCAGGGGGCGGTTGTTCTCCGGCAAGTCTGAGAATCCGCGTTCCACCAACCCGACGAGCAGTTCGTGACTGATGCTCCCGGCTGCAGCGACAACCATCCGCCCCTTGGTGTAGTGAGAACGCAGGTAGTCAGCCAGCTCCGCCCGCGTGAATCCCTTGACGGTCGCCTCTTCGCCGTACACCGGGTGGCCAAGAGGATGGCCAGGGAAGACGTCCTCGTAGAGATAGTCGAAGATCACGTCCTCGGGTGTCTCCCGCGAGTGGTCCATCTCGCGGAGGATGACCTCTTTTTCCTTCTCAATGTCACTCTCTGCCAACAGCGAGTTCTGCAGAATGTCAGCCAGCACATCCACCGCCAGTGGCAGGTGCTCGTCCAGCACATGGGCGGTGTAGCAGCAAAATTCCTTGGAGGTGTAGGCATTAAGGCTTCCACCAACATCCTCCAGGGCCTCGGCGATCTGGCGGGCGGTCCTCCTCGTGGTGCCCTTGAAGAGCATGTGCTCCAGAAAGTGAGAGACGCCCTTCAATGCGGGCGTCTCATCTCGGGAACCGGTCTCCACCCACACTCCCAAAGCCACGGAGCGGACGGCTGGCATGTACTCGCTCACCACCCGCAGCCCATTGGTGAGGACCGAACGTGCGTAGGTCTCTTTCAAACTGCTGACTTTGTCTCCTTCTTGGTCCGTTAGCGGGACACGTTAATCCTTCAGAAGCGCCTTGCGGCTGAGGTCGAGCTTGCCGTCGCTTTCGATGCGCAGCAGCTTCACCTCAACCTTCTCCCCCACTTTCAGAACATCCTCCACCCTTTCCACGCGACGGTTGGAGATTTGCGAGATGTGGAGCAGGCCCTCCTTACCGGGAAGAATTTCGACAAACGCGCCAAAGTTGGTGATCTTCTTGACCACGCCCACGTAGGTCCTGCCCACTTCTGGCTCTGCGGTGAGGGCTTCTACCATGCGGCGAGCCTCGTTGCACGCGTCCGGGTCAACAGAGGCGATGAGGACGGTACCGTCGTCCTCAATGTCAATTGTCGCGCCAGTGGTCTGGATAATCTCCCTGATGGTCTTGCCTCCTGGGCCGATGACTGTGCCGATGGCATCCACCGGTATCTTGAAGGAAACGATGCGCGGTGCGTAGCGCGAGAGCTCCGGCCGCGGCCGGTCCAAGACACTGTCCATAATGTCCAGGATGCGCAACCTGGCAGCGCGTGCCTGATGGAGCGCTTCCTGCAGGACCTGGCGGGAGAGTCCGGAAGTCTTGATATCCAGCTGGAAGGCCGTGACGCCGGTACGGCTGCCCGCCACCTTAAAGTCCATATCGCCGAGGTGGTCTTCTTCCCCGAGGATGTCGGTGAGGATGACGGTGCGCTCGTCACCTTTCACCAGGCCCATGGCGATGCCCGCCACGGCGCCCTTCACTGGCACGCCAGCGTCCATGAGCGAGAGCGAACCGGCACACACGGTGGCCATCGAGGAAGAGCCGTTCGACTCCAGGATGTCGGAGACAATGCGGACGGTGTACGGGAAGACCTCGTCGCTGGGGATCATCGGCTTCAACGCCCTTTCGGCCAGGTTGCCGTGGCCGATTTCACGCCGACTTGGTCCACGCACTGGGCGCACCTCTCCGACCGAAAAAGGCGGGAAGTTGTAGTGCAGCATGTAGCTCTTCCAGAATTCGCCTTCCAGGTCGTCGATCTTCTGTTCGTCCATCTTGGTGCCGAGCGTGGTTGCGGCCAAGGCTTGCGTCTGTCCGCGCGTGAAAAGCGCCGAGCCATGGGCACGGGGCAACACGCCGACCTCACAGGTCACCTCGCGGATGGCCTCGGGTCGACGACCGTCCAGACGGCGATCCTCCTTAAGGATCATCGCCCGCACAATCGCTTTGACGCGCTCTTCGATGAGCTTGTTGATGACCGGCTCGCTTTCGGGGAATTCCTCTGCCAGGGCCTCGACGATTTCATTCTTGATTGCCTCCAGGGCTTCGCTGCGCTTTGTGCGGTCGGTCTGCCGGAGCGCCTCTTCCAGCCTGTTCCCCAGCAAGGTCTGTACCCGCTCCACGAGCGTCTGCTCGGGCTCGCAGCGCTCATACTCCCGCTTCGGCTTGGCGCACTCGGCGGCCAACTGCCGTTGGAGCTCGACGATTGCCTTGATGTGAGCATGCCCAAAGTCGAGCGCAGCCAGCAGGTCGTCCTCCGGAATCTCACGTGCTTCGCCCTCGACCATAATGACCGACTCTTCCGTGCCAGCCACCACGAGGTCGAGGTCGCTCTCTTCCAGTTGGGCAAACGTCGGGTTAACGACGAATTGCCCGCGGAGCCTTCCCACCCGCACAGCGCCCACTGGACCATTGAACGGAATGTCCGAAATCGTTAGCGCCGCAGAAGCTCCGATGACGCCCAGGATGTCGGCATCGTTCTCCCTGTCAGCCGACAGGACCCAAACGATGACCTGCACTTCGTAAGGGAAATCCTCCGGGAAAAGTGGCCGGAGAGGCCGGTCGATCAGGCGCGCATTGAGCACCTCGGTCTCACTCGGGCGTCCCTCCCGCTTGAAAAAGCCGCCGGGGATTTTTCCTGCTGCGTAGGCCTTCTCGCGATAGTCTACCGACAGCGGGAAAAAGCCCTGGGGCGGCAAGGGTCGGTCGCCCGCCACAACTGTGGCCAGAATGACGCTGTCGCCAAACTGCACCCACGCTGCGCCGTCAGCCTGCTTTGCTAACTTGCCAGTTTCTATGATGAGCTTGGAATGCCCAAGCTCCATCTCCTTACGTACAACCATTCTTCCTCCGTAAACTACTCCCTCGGGGAGGCCGCGTCCCTCCATGCCGCCGCTGCGCTTGAGGTACCTTCTTTCCCTCAATTCGCAGCGCGTAGGAGGCAGAATTGCCTACCTGCGAATTCCGAGCTCGTCGATCAAGCGACGATAGCGCTCGACGTCCTTGCGCCGCAGGTACTCGAGGAGTCGCCGCCTCTTGCCGACCAGCATCATCAGGCCGCGCCTGGAATGGTGGTCCTTGACATGCGTCTCCAAGTGCGCGGTGAGCTCCTTGATGCGCGCGGTCATGAGCGCAATCTGCGCCTCTGTCCGCCCCGAGTCTACAGGCGTGCTGCCGTACTTGCTGATGAGTTCTGCCTTCTGTTCTTTGGTCAGGGGCATTAGTCTCTCCTCTCCGTGTTCTCGAAAAATGCCTGACTTGCCACTACATCTGCTTCAATCTGACGCGCCAAATCATAGGGGGAATCGAAACGGCGTTCGCCGCGTATGCGGCCCAGAAACTCGACGCCTATCTCCTTGCCATAGAGCTCTCCCTCATAATCGTAGATGTGCACTTCGAGCACTGTCGCCTCGGTCTCGCCACCGAAAGTGGGGCGAACTCCGATATTGAGAATCCCCCGTTTCGTGCGCTCGCCGATCGCAACCCGCACCGCATAGATCCCCGATTGGGGAATCAGCTTCTCCTTTGCTGGGCGGATGTTGGCAGTGGGGTAGCCCAACTGCCGCCCCAGCCCCCTTCCGCTCACCACGGTGCCCCGCACCGTGTAGTTCCGTCCCAGCAAATGGGCTGCCGCCGCGACGTCCCCGTGCGCGAGGAGTTGGCGGATGCGTGTGCTGCTCACTGCGGCCCCATCCACCACGACTTTATGAACTACCTCGACCTCGAAATGCAGTTTCTTCCCCAGAGCGCGGAGCGTGTCAATCGTGCCCGAGCGGCCTTTGCCAAAGGTGTGGTCATAGCCCACCACCACATCCGATGCTCCGAGGCTCTCACAAAGCACACGCTGGACGAATTCCGCAGGGCTCAACTCCGCTATGGCTGCAGTAAAGGGGAGCGCCACCAGGATTTCCACGCCGGTCCCCTCCAACAAGCCAGCCTTCTCCTCGAACGTGGAAAGGAGATGGAGCACGGGGCGATCTGGTCTGCGCACCACCAGTTGCGGGTGGGGCTCAAAAGTGACCACCACAGCTGGTCGATCTTTGCGTGCCGCGCGCGCCAGTGTCCTTTGGATGATGGCACGATGGCCGAGGTGCACCCCATCGAAGGTACCGACGGTCACAACAGAGCTTTGTAGAAACCCTGAGGGCGGAACGCTACGTACTATCTCCATTTATCCTGATGGCCGAAAATGCAGGTTCCCTAACTCGTCCACGCCGATGGCCTGCTCTATGCGAAATGGTCCGATCGCCACCCGCTGCAGCGTTTTCAACGTGGCCCCGCAGCCCAGATACCTACCAAGCTCTGCCACGAGGCTTCGCACATAAGTCCCCTTGCCACATTCCACGACAAAATCGACAAAGGGGTGCTTCACCCGCACAGGATCGAAGCGAAACACCTTCACCGTGCGAGGTTCGCGCGCCACCTCCTGCTGCGCCCGTGCCAATTGATAGAGCCTCTTGCCGCCGACCTTGACGGCGGAATACATGGGCGGTGTTTGCTTGATCTCCCCCACCAGTCGTCCCATCGCCTCCAGCAGGTGTGCACGACTGAATCGGGTTCGCGAACGAGCACGGCTCACTACCCTGCCGGTGATATCCAAGGTGTCGGTCTCCACGCCGAGCTCCATTATGCCGGTGTAGACCTTGGGCAGAGCCATGAGCTCCGGTACCTTTTTCGTCGCCGTGCCCACGCAGACCAGGAGCACCCCCTCGGCGAAAGGGTCGAGCGTTCCGCTATGCCCTACGCGTCGCACCCCGAGCGTCTTCCTCACCAGCTGCACCACATCGAAAGAGGTCCAGCCAATGGGCTTGTTGATGTTCAGGATTAGCCCTTGCTCCGACACAAGGGGCTCAGTCCTCAGTGCCGGTCCCCTCTGCTCGGCGCAGGAGGGTTTCGATGCGGTCGGCGCGGTCAAGGGTGTCATCGTACACAAAGCGCAGCTCGGGAGTGTACCTCACTTTAATGCGCGCGCCCAGTTGACTGCGCAGAAAGCCCGCCGCCCGTTGCAGAGCCTGCATCGTCGCCTCGCGGGCTACGGGGTCATTGAGCGTGGCAACATAAACCTTTGCCAGACGCAGGTCATCGCTCACGGTGACCTCGGTAATGGTCATCTCCCCGACGCCGGGATCCTTCACGTGCCGGAGGATGATGGCACTGAGCTCGCGCTTGACAAGCTCACCGACGCGCAACGATCTCTTGTACGAAGGATGCATTGGCTGCCTCAGAGTATTTCTGAGCGGTAGCCCAGGATTTGCACTTGCCTTTCGCCTTCGACAAAGTTGTAGATCTTGGCCAGCATTTCATCCACGAAGCGCTGCTCATTGCCGATGGTCACCACGCCGAGAGTCACTCGTTGCCACTTCTCCGTGTCGCCCACTTCTGCTACGCTCACGTTGAAGCGGTTGCGCAGCCGCGCCTTCAGGCTGCTGAGCACGAAGCGCTTTGATTTCAGCGACCCACTGTCGGGGATGAACAGCTCAAACTGGGAAAGGCCGACAAACATACTGTGCTCGCCCTCGGCACCGTGGACTAGAGCTTCCGCTCCGTCTTGATAACTTCGTACGTCTCGATGATGTCGCCCTCGTGGAGGTCGCTAAAGTTTTCAATGGCAATGCCACATTCAAACCCGGCAGCGACCTCACGCACGTCGTCTTTGAAGCGCTTGAGCGAGGCGATCTTTCCTTCGTAAATGAGCCGATCGGCGCGATAGACCTTGGCGCGGTCACTCCGCGAAATCTTGCCGCTCTGCACATAGCACCCTGCGACCACTCCTACCTTGGGCACCCGGAAGATCTGCCGCACCTCGGCAGTGCCGCTGAGCTTCTCGGTAAAGACGGGCTCGAGCATGCCCTCCAGAGCAGCCTTGACATTCTCCACGGCATCGTAGATGATGTTGTACAGGCGGATGTCGATGTCCTCTTTGGCCGCAAGCTCACGCGCCTCGATCGTAGGACGAATGTTGAAGCCGATGATAATTGCATCAGAGGCCGAAGCCAGAAGCACGTCCGATTCGGAAATCGCGCCGACGCCCTTGTGCACCACGTCCACGGCAACCTCGCCAGTGCTGAGCTTCATGAGGGCATCGGTGAGGGCCTCCACCGACCCGTCCACGTCTGCCTTGACGATGACGCGCAGCTGTTTTACCCTTCCGTCGCGGATTTCCTTGGAAATCTGGTCCAAGGTCTTGTGGCGCATGCGCCGCGCCTCTTGCTCGCGATGGAGCTGCTGCCTGCGCTGGCTAATCTCTCGGGACTCGCGCTCGGAACTGACCACCACAAACTTGTCGCCCGCCTGCGGCACTTCGGCAAAGCCGAGGACCTGGGCAGGACAAGAGGGTCCTGCCTCGGTGATCTTCTTGCCACGATCGTCGAACATACTGCGCACGCGGCCAGCAACCTGCCCTGCGACGAACGGGTCGCCCACGCGGAGCGTTCCGTCTTGCACCAACACCGTGGCAACCGGCCCTTTGCCCTTGTCCAAACGCGCCTCGATGATGACGCCACGCGCCAGCCGCTTCGGATTGGCCCGCAGCTCGAGGAGCTCAGCCTCGATAAGGATCATCTCCAGCAGGCGATCTACGCCAAGACCGGTCTTGGCCGAGATTTCGGCGCATTGGTGTTTGCCGCCCCAGCTCTCCACAAGTACGCCGTGGTCAGCTAACTGCTGCTTGATGAGGTCCGGATTGGCCCCCGGCTTGTCCACCTTGTTGATGGCCACCACAATCGGCACCCCGGCAGCCTTGGCGTGATTGATAGCCTCAACCGTCTGAGGCATGACCGCATCGTCGGCAGCCACAACGAGCACGACGATGTCGGTGACCTGTGCCCCACGGGCACGCATGGCCGTAAAGGCTTCATGGCCGGGGGTATCGAGGAAGGTGATGGCCTTGCCGTTCACCATCACCTCGTAGGCGCCAATGTGCTGGGTGATGCCCCCAACCTCGCCCGCGACGATGTTGCTCTGGCGGATCCGGTCCAACAACGAAGTCTTGCCGTGGTCCACGTGGCCCATGATGGTGACCACCGGAGGTCGCGGCACGAGGTCCTTTTCGTCCTGTTCCTCTTCCATTGCCTCCAGCAGATCGGCGCCAAACTCCTCCACTTGCTCCACATCATAGCCAAACTCAGAGGCAACCAGGACGATGGTGTCCATGTCGAGCCGCTGATTCATGGAAGCCATAACGCCCAGGCGCAAGCACTTGCCAATCACCTCGGCAGGCTCGACCCCCAGCAGATCCGCCAGCTCTGCTGCTGAGGCGTACTCGGCCACGCGAATGACTTTGCGCTCGGGCAGGACTTCGAGCTCCTCTTCCTCCTGGGCACGTCGGCGTGGTCGTTTGCGCCCCACGTCGGCCATGCGCGCCAACGTGTCGCGGATGCTCTTCTCGATCTCCTCCTCGGTGAACTGGGGCTTCCGCCGCTTCTGACGCTTGCGGAGCTTTTCCTTCTTGGCCTCTTCGACTGGCGGCAGGGCAACGGCTTCCTCTTCCGCCTCGACAACGCGCTTCTGACGTTTGCGCTTCTTCTTTTTCTTCGGCTTCGCCTCTTCGACCAGAGGAGCAGCCTCCGCCCCCTCGGCAACCGGTGGTGCAGCTACAGCCTCTTCAACTTTCTCTTCCTCAACTTTTGGCTCTTCCACCACCTCTGCTGGCCGCCTTGCCGGTTCGCCGGTCACCGGGAGCTCAACGATGCGCACCCGGCGGTGTGCGGGCTTCGGGGGTGCGACCTCTTTGGCTTCGGCAGCGGGTTCCTGCAATGCGGGCTGCACAGGACGGGCCTCTTCGGCTTCCACAGGCGCGGCTTCTGCGACTGGTGCCGGTGCCAGGGGTTCCTCGACCAGTTTGCGCAGACGTGGCTTGCGTTTGGCGAGCTGGCTGACCGCCTTGATGCGCTCCTGGAGCTCCAGGCGTGCCGCCGCCCACTTTTGCTCCTCCTGCAACCTCTTGTCGCGGAGCATTTTGCGGAATTCGCGGTCGGCATCCGAGACGTGGGCGGTCTTGCCGTACTTCTTGACGACCTCCGCGTACGCCTCGTCGGTGACCACACTCATCTGGTTGCGCACATCGAACTTGAGGTGCTGCAGAAACTCGATCAGCGCCTCGTTCGAAATGTTGAATTCCTTGGCAACCAGATATACTCGCCTCTTGGTACTCAACGCCTGCGCACTCCTTGCGTATAGCACCTCTTCCACAGCCGGGTGTCGCCTACTCGTTCAATTCTTTGGTGACCGCGGCGACGATCTCCTCCGCAGTCTTTTGTCCGATGCCACGAATGTTCATCAGACCCTGGACGTCAGAGTCCAGCACGTCCCGCACGTTCTGCAGCCCCGCGCTCAGCAGCTTGCGCACTACCGAGGGACGAAGCTCCGCCACCGTCGTAAGCGGCCGGTCCTTGAGCCGCTCCAACTTGATCAAATCCTTGTATTCCGACTCCTTGACCGGCTGGATGTCATAGCCCGTGAGTCTCGATGCCAAACGCCTGTTCTGCCCTCCTCGCCCGATCGCCAGGGAAATCTGATCGTCAGGCAGCATGGCGATCACCGTCTTGTTGTCCTCGTCCAAAATGATGCGCGACGGCTTGGCAGGGCTCAGCGCGCGGCTGACAAAGATCTCCGGCTCACTGCTCCAGTTGATGATGTCGATCTTCTCGTTGTTGAGCTCTTTGACGATGGACTGGATGCGAATTCCTTTCATGCCCACACACGCACCCACCGCGTCGATGCGCTTGTCGTTGGAATAGACGGCAATCTTGGTACGCTCTCCAGGCTCCCGGGCGATGGCCTTGATTTCGATGATGCCATCGCTGATCTCGGGCACCTCGAGCTCAAACAGTCGGATCAAGAAGCGCTCGTCTGCCCGCGAAACGATGACCTGCGGACCCTTAGTCGTCTGCTCCACTTTCTTTACGAGCACCTTGATGGTGTCCCCGCGCCGGTAATGCTCGGTTGGGATCTGCTCGGACGGGGGCATCAACACCTCGGTGCGGTCCACCACCAGGTAGACACCTTCGCGTGCCGTCACCTGACGAATGTCGCCGCTCACGATTTCGCCGATCCGTTGCGAAAACTCCTGGTACGTAGACTCCTTCTCCAACTCCTTAAGCCTCTGGCTCAGGTTTTGGCGCGCCGAGAGGATGAGCCGCCGCCCAAAGCTGCGCGGGTCCACGATCTCCACAAAGTCGTCGCCGATCTCCAAATCGGGCTCGACCTTGCGGGCGGATTCCAGGTCGATCTCGCAAGTCTCGTCGGTGACTTCCTCCACGATCTTCTTGTTCTGATATATCTCGATCTCGCCCTTTTCGAAATTGACAAAGATGTCGAAGTTGTCGGTGGTGCCAAAGCGTTTCTTGATCATGCCCATGAACACCGACTCGATGATCTCAGCGAGGACCTCCTTGTCGATGTTGCGCTCCTTGGCCATTTCGGCAAAGGCTTCAACGATTTCGCTCTTCATACCAAAAACACCCTCTGCAGCTGATTCCCTTTCAAAGCAAAGTTAGCCTCACCACCTGGGCTGCACTTTAGCCAGACGGACGTCTTTGAGCTCCAAAGTGCGCAACTCTCCCTTACAGTCGAGCACAATGTTCCCGGAACTGACCTGTTTGAGCACGCCGACGACAGTGCGCGACCTTTCCCCTTCCTGATAGTCGACCTTCAGCGTCCGCTCAAGATTGCGCTGAAAATCGCGCTCCGAACGCAAGGGCCGGTCCAGCCCTGGAGAGGAGACCTCCAAAGTATAGCTCGTCGGGATGGGGTCCTTGCGGTCCAACAGGTCGGAGATCTTCTGGCTCAGCTCCGCACACCGGGCAAGGGTGATGCCGCCGTCCACATCGACGAATACGCGGAGGACCTGCCGTCCCGGCCGTCCCTTCAGCTCGACGTCGACGAGGTCAACCTCCTCCCCTGCCAGCGCCTGCTCGACCAACGCGCGAATGTCTTCTTTGCTCGTCATTGTCTTGCCACAGTCAACAAAAAAGTGGGTCTGGCTTCGACCCACTTGCGGCAAAAATATATGAAAATCTTGCTTAAGATGCAAGAACTTTTATCCACGCCTCTCCTTTCTATCCGCGTACCTCCCCCAGGAGAAGCTGTGCCTGGGTCTTTTCTTGGGCGTCTGGGTACTTGTCCAACAGCAGGCGCAACACCCGCTCGGCCTCGTCGCGCTGGCCGGCGAGTGCGTAGCACCTCCCTGCTGCCAAAAGGTGCTTTGGGGCGAGCAGTTCTTCGCCATAGCGCTTGGCGACTTCTTCGTAGCGGCGGGCGGCCTGTGCGTAGTTCTTCTCTTGCTCCAGGCACTCGGCCACGGCCGCGTTGGCAGCGGCTGCCAAGAAGCGCACCTTGCCCACCTTGCGCGCAGCCTTTTCGTAGTACCTCATGGCCTCTGCGTACTCGCCCTGCTCATAAAGCGCATTGCCCAGGTGCAGGAAAGCGAGGCTACCGTTCTTCGTCCCGCCATAGTCCTCCACGGCGCTGCGCAGGATATCGGTGGCCGAGGTTAGGTCCATCCGCTGATAGGCGCTAAACCCGCGTGCCAGCTCCACGGCAGCTTTTCCTTCTGCGGCGCGTTTCCCGGCGCGAATCAGTCCCGCAGCCAAGATGATGATCACGATGGCTGCCGCAGCCCCAATGACAAATTTGCTGTTCTCCTCGAGGTACTTGGTCACCTTGGCGTAGGTGGTGACGAACTTATCTTCCTTGATTTCTCGTCGTGTCAGGCGCTTCTTCGGTTTCAGCATGCTCGCTCCCAGGCTGATGGTGTCAGTTCGTTTCTCGGTGCCCCTAGCAGGACTTGAACCTGCGACACATGGTTTAGGAAACCACTGCTCTATCCGTACTGAGCTATAGGGGCGGATGCGCGCGGTGGCAAGCGTTCTTGCCGGCGACAATTATACAAAATTCGCGCGGCAAACGCAAGGGCATTTTGGCGCAAGGGTGGAAAGGTGAGGAAACCCAGGAAGCGGAGAATGCAGCAAAGCTGTTTGTCAACCCCACTGGGCTCAGGAAAGGCGGCTGAGGAGTTGCTCAACCGCCTGCGGAATCGCCTGGCGCACGGCAGGGGTGGTACACTGCTCGACAAAGGTCTCGGTGTCAGCTACCTCCACCGTCAGGACTTCGACAAGTTGCGGTACCGCAATTCCCATGCGGCGCGCGAGGTCGAGCGCCGCACGCAGGCCGATGTGGTGTGCGGAGAGGAAACTGCCCGGTTCTCCCAGGTCGTCAACGGTGAGCCACTGCAGCGTGCCCGGAGCGCTGCGACCCGTGCGCACCGAGTCGACGATGATCGCTCGGTCGTAACCCTCCAACAGCTCCGCCAAGTAGAACCCTGCGAGCTGCGTCTCTTTGACGTCCACCTCCTGCCCTTGCAGACGACGGCCCAGTTCCCGTGCGATGTAAATGCCGACGCCGTCGTCTGCAAGGAGGGTGTTGCCCATCCCCAGGACGAGCGTTTTCATCTGCGGAGGGTGCGCAGCACTCGCCCCCTGTGGTCGTGGATGGTCACTTCCAGCGGCGTCTCGCCGGGTAGGGAGTGTGTGGCACAGGCGAAGCACGGGTCATAAGCCCGGAAGGCCATCTCCACCATGTTCAACAGGCCTCCGGATACTTCGCCGCCCTTGATCAGCCCCTTCGCCGCCTTCTCGATGGACATGGCAATGGCCGCGGCATTATTCACGGTCGCCACGATGAGGTTCGCTTTGGTGATGACGCCGCGCTCGTCGGTCTGGTAGTGGTGATAGAGCGTGCCGCGCGGTGCCTCCACCACGCCAATTCCTTCGGTGGGCGTCTCCGTAGGTATCGTGCGAATGTTGGGGTCGAGGATTTCTTCGTCCTGGGCCAGCTCCAAGAAGCGCTCGGCAGCGTAGAGCAGCTCAATCAGGCGCGCCCAGTGGTAGGCCAGC
>JACIZP010000334.1 GCA_014359355.1 Calditrichota bacterium
GTCATGGCAGGCCGGGGCGATGACCTCCACGCGAGGCAAGCCGACGCGGGCTGCCACCTGCGCAGACAGCGGCGCCAGGCGGGTGCCGGGAGCAGTCAGTGGCAAGACAATCTCGCGGGGCAGCCCAAGGCGAGAGAAGAGCACCGCCTCCCAGGTGCGCGTGCGCGCGTTGAGCATTTGCGAAGTGGAGGCTATGGTGTACTCGCAGCTCTTTTCGCCGGTCATGAAGAAGTTGAATAGGTCCGGCATGAAGAGGAGCGTGCGGGCCTGGGACAAAACCTCAGGCTCCCTGCGTGCCGTACACACCAACTGAAACAGGGAGTTGAACTGCATGAACTGGATGCCGGTGAGCCGGTACAGCTCTTCGCGCGGGATTGTGGCGAACACCTCTTCCATCACGCCAGCGGTCCGGCTGTCGCGGTAGGCGTACGGATCGCCCAATAGGCGATCCTCAGCGTCTAACAGGCCAAAGTCCACGCCCCAGGTGTCGACCCCGATGCCGGCGAGGTCCTTGTGTCCGGCTGCAGCAGCCGCAGCAAGCCCGCGCTCGAGCTCGCCGCGCAAATAGGCCATATCCCAGTGCAAGTGCCCGTCGCGCGTCACCTGCCGATTGGCAAAACGGTGCAGTTCTGCAAGCTGGATCGAGCCCTCGTCGACCAGTCCCAGCATTGCCCGGCCGCTTTCTGCGCCAAAGTCGAAGGCCAAGTATTTCCGCGCTGCCATGGTCTTTGCCTCGTCCGTGGTTGGCAATCACCGGCCGTAGAGCGGTCCAAAGTTCTTGCAGGCGCGGAAGTCAGCTCCCTCCAGGTCCTTGGTGCCAAAGGCTCCCCAGGCGGTGGGCCTGAAGATGCGCTCGCGCGGCACATTGTGCATTGCCACCGGAATGCGCAGCATGGCGGCCAGTGTGATGAGGCGGTCGCCGATGTGCCCATAGCTGACGGCGCCGTGGTTGGCTCCCCAGTTGGCCATCACCGAGTAGACGTCGGTGAAAGGTCCTTCGCCAGTGAGCACGGGCACGAACCAGGTAGTGGGCCAAGTGGGATTGGTCCTGCGATCTAAGGTACGGTGTACCTCTAAGGGCAGGTCCACGGTGTAGCCCTCGGCAATCTGCAGGACCGGGCCCAAGCCGCTCACCAAGTTCACGCGGGACATGGTCACCGGCATCTCGCCCACGGTGAGGAACTGTGAGGAGAAGCCACCGCCTCGGAAGTAACCCAGATCTGCCGGGCACCAGCGCGTCGCCTCCAAACATGCCTTGGCCTCTCCCGGGGTGATTTCCCAGAAGGGTTTGATCGCCGGTTTACCGCCGCGCCGCTGCTGGCCGCAGCCGTCCAAGCAGGCGGACCCAGAATTGATGAGGTGAATGATACCGTTCTCGGCGCGGCCGCTGAGTTTCTTGCCTGTCACCCTCCGTACTGCCGCCGGACTCCAGTAGGTGCGCACGTCGGCGAAGATCTGCGCCGTGTCCGTGAGTAGATGGCCAAAGAGCATCGCCACGCCGTTCAGGCAATCGTTCTCGGTGGCGACAAGGTAGGGCTGGCGAATGCCGTTCCAGTCGAACGAGGAGTTGAGCATTGCCTCCAAAAAGTCGCCATTGGGAAAGTGGTCGGTCCACTGCCTTTGCCCCTGGAATCCGGCAAGCAGGGCATTGTGGCCGAGCGCCTCTTCTCCGTAGCCCAACTCCGCCAAGCGAGGGTTGCCCGCCATGAGGTCCCGGGCAATCATTGTCATCTTGACCACGGTCTCCCATTCCCAGTCCTTGCGCGCCCGGCTGTGCTGCCGCTCGGGCGGGTTGGGGTCCTCACCTTCTTGACAGTACTTTTTGACCCAGCTCAAAGCGCGCGGGAACTCCTCGGGATCGAAGATCTTTTCCTCTAGCCGACGGACGAACTCGCTCATGTCCACGTGCTCATAGCGCATCCCCAGGTAGTGTAACAGGAAGCCCGGGTCGACGATGGAACCGGCGATGCCCATGGACACACCGCCCATCGCCACGTAGGAGGTGCCACGCATGGTGGCCACGGCCAGCCCTGCCTTGGCAAAGCGCAGGAGCTTGTCTGCCACATCGTCTGGGATTCGGGTATCGTCGGCGTCTTGTACATCGCGGCCATAGATGGCAAACGCAGGCAGGCCCAACTGGTTGTAGCCGGCCAAGGCCGCTGCCAAGTAGACCGCCCCGGGTCGCTCGGTGCCGTTGAGTCCCCAGACTGCCTTTGGCGTCAAGGGGTCGGTGTCCATCACCTCGGTGCCGTAGCACCAGCAGGGGGTGACCGTGAGCGACACGCCCACACCCTCGCGGGCGAACTTTTCCGCGACAGCAGCCGCTTCGGCCACCCCGCCGATGCAGGTATCGGCAATAACGCACTCCACCGGCAGGCCGTTGGCATGGCGCAGGTTCTCGGTGAGCAGACGCGCGGCATTGCGCGCCATCTGCATGGTCTGTGCCTCCAGGGACTCACGCACGCCCTGTCGGCGGCCGTCGATCACCGGGCTGATACCTATCTTGGGTAGCGCCCCGCGCAGCCGATTGTGCGGGGCAACCTGCGGAAAGTCATTTGTCACCGCCATTGTGTCTCGCTCTCCTTTTGCCTGAGTTCATTCCCCCGTCGCTGCTTCACTGGCCTTTCGACTGGATCACCCGCATGGTCTCGCGCGCCACCACCAGCTCTTCATTGGTGCGCACTACCAGCGCCGCAATGCGCGAATCGTCAGCCGAGATGATCGGCGCATGGGATTGGTTGCGCTCATGGTCCACCTTCATGCCCAGAAATGCCAACGAGGCCAGCACCTCGGCGCGGAGCTCGGCATCGCTCTGACCAATGCCGCCGGCGAAGGCGATGGCATCCACCCCTTCCAGAAGTACCAGGTATTCGCCGATGTAGCGCTTGATGTCGTAGATGAACTTGTTCCTCGCCAGTAGGGCCCGCTGGTCGCCGCGGGCGATGGCCGCCTTGATATCGCGCATGTCCTCCGAAAGCCCGGACAGCCCTTTCAGCCCTCCGTTCTTGGTGCATTCCTGCAGCGCCTGCTCTAAGGTGATGCCCTTTTTCTTCATGATGTACGGCAGCACGAAGGGGTCCATGTCACCGATGCGCGTCCCCTGGATCAGTCCCGATTGCGGCGTGAAGCCCATGGAGGTATCGATGGACACGCCGTTCTTGATGGCGCACAGGGAGGATGAGCCGCCGAGATGGCAGGAGATGATGCGATGTCGGTCCGGAGGGAGCTTGAGCACCCTCACTGTCTCCTGGGCGACAAAACGGTGCGAGGCACCATGGTAGCCATAGCGCCGCACGCCATATTTCGCGAACCACTCGTAGGGCGCGCCGTAGACTTTGGCATAGTCTGGAGCTGACGTGTGGAAACCAGGCTCGAACACGCCCACCAGCGGTGTTGCCGGCAACAGCTCCCGGAACATACGGATGGCCGCCAGATAGGGCGGATTGTGTGCCGGTGCGAGCTCGGCAAAGTCCTCCATGGCCTGGAGAACTTGATCCGTGAGGAGTACCGAGCCACTCAGCTCCCCGGCCTGCACCGTCTTGAACCCCACGCCGTCGATCTGGGCCAGGCTGGTGAGCACGTGGTGTGGTGGGCCAGTGAGAAAGTTGAGGGCCTGTTGTACGGCCTCGCGGTGGCTGGCAATCGCGGCAGTATTGCGTGCCACCTGCGCGCCGCCCACCCAGAAGGTGAGCGTAGCCTCCGAGGAACCGATGCGCTCCACGTGGCCGCGCGCCCGCTCGATCTCCGCCGGCATCTCCAACAGTTGGAACTTTAGGCTGGTGGAGCCGATGTTGCAAATGATGAGGTTCACGGCTGCTCCTTGGAGTGCCTTTGGTCAAGGACGATGAAACAGGGCCTCGGCGGGAATGGGCTGTTTGTCAATTCCTGGCCCAGCCCACAGGACCTCTAACACGTCGCCGCCCGTCCTTTCGAAAAAGGTGACCGTGATAGGGTGGAAGCCTGCCGCTAAGGGGATTGCCCCGCTGCGCTCCAGCGCGCCATGCAGCCCGTCGTTGTCTACTACCTGTTGTCCGGCGACGAAGAGGCGACTGCCGTCATCAGAGACGGTGAAGAATCGGTACACGCCGTCCTTGGGGACGCTCACGAAGCCGGTGTAGCGGAAGCCAAAGTGCTCGCTGGTGTCGCGCGGCGCAAAGTCGAAGGTAGACACCGTGCCCGATTTGGCGGGTGGCAGCGAGTCAAAGTCAGGCAGCACGTCCCACACCCCGTGGTAGAACTCGTAGCGCAGCCCGTGCGCAAGGCCAGCGACCTGGGCTGCCGGAATGGGAGGGACTTTCAAAAAGTCGGCCTGGCTGACCGCGGAAAGTGGTTTTTTGCCCCGAAAGCACCGAGCTTTCACGGAGGTTGTGGCAGCCAACCGCAGGGGGCCTGTGGCCAGCGGCGAGCGGGCGGTAGGCTCGCTGCCGTCGGTGGTATAGCGCACCTCCAGCCCTTGCAGCGGGGAAGTGATGCGCACGGCCAGGGAGTCAACAAAGATGTCGTTCTCTGCCTCGATGAGCGGGGGGCGAACCACTTGAGGCGGGCCGTAGACGTCCAGCACCACCACCGAGTTGACGCTGTCCGGTGCTTGCGCCGGCACCCGAATGACCAGCGCGTCCTCCTTGCGCATCACTTTGAGGGCCTTGCGCGGGTCGGCGAGGAGGAAAGCCTTGTGCGGCCTGTTGAGAATTCCTGGAACCGTGAGGCTGCCGTCGCGCGGCCAGTCAAACACGTGCAGGTAGAGGCGAGTGCGCTTGCCAGTCAGCGCTTTTTGCGTGCAGCGGCCCCATGGCAAGATCGCGAAGGGGCTTGCCTGCGTGCCGTAGATGGCCTCGCCGTTCACGTGCATCCACCTGCCGATGGCTTTGAGGCGCTCGACGCATGGCTTAGGAAATTCTCCTTCCGGCGTGGGGCCCACGTTGAGGAGGAAATTGCCGCCCTTCGAGGCAATGTCCGCCAGCGTGCAGATCAGTTCCGTGGCCGATTTCCAGTCGTGGTCGTACTTGTTGTAGCCCCAATGGCGATTCATGGTCATGCAGGTCTCCCAGTCCACGCCCGGCAGGCCGGTGGCCGGCACCTCTTGCTCCGGCGTGCCAAAGTCGCCCACGAATTCCCCCTCGCGGTTGAGGCCGGCCATTCCTTCGCGCCCCACATCCACGCGGTTGTTGACGATGACCTGCGGCTGCAGCCTCCGGCACAAATTGTACAGCTCCACACCGTACTCGTGGCGCCAGGTATCCTCCCACTCGCCATCAAACCACATGACGCCGATGGGACCATAGTTCGTGAGAAGTTCGGTGACCTGGCCGTGCAGGTACTGGCGGTATCGGGCAAAATCGGCACCAGCCGCCGGGCGCTTTTCCCATGGCCGCCTGGGCAGATAGTCGGGGTGGTGCCAGTCCATGATGGAGTGGTACCAGCAGATCTTCAGCCCGTGCTTGGCACATGCCTCCGCCAACTCGCGCATGATGTCGCGCTTGAAGGGCGTCGACATCACGTCATAGTCGGTGTGCTTTGAATCGAACAAGCAGAAGCCGTCGTGGTGCTTGCTGGTGATGACGATGTACCTCATCCCCGCCTCTTTGGCCAGGCGCACCCATTGGTCGGCGTCGAATTTGACCGGATTGAATTGGTGGAGGAACTGTTCGTATTGCTCGAGCGGGATCTGGGCCGTGTGGAGGATCCATTCACCATGTTCGGTGTTGCCCTGCCATTCGCCGGCAGGGATGGCGTACAGGCCCCAGTGGATGAAAAGGCCGAAGCGGGCTTCGCGCCACCAGTGCATGCGCGCATCCCGCTCGGCGGGGGTCTCGGGGAGCTTTTGAGCGTTCATGGCACCCACCATGGCAAACAAGAGAACGAGGGCTCCAAGGCGGATTCTTCGCCGCACACGTCGGTTCTCACGCATCGGGGCTCCTTTCTGCGCAAGGGCTTCATCCTCATGGTGGAAAAAGAACAGCGCAAGTCGGGGAGCCCAATTTAGCAAATCCAGAGCATGAGTGCAAGGACAATCTTGCCTGATGCGCTCGGTCGGGCGAGAGGCGCCCCCACTGCCTGCCCACCCTGTCGGACGAGGGCGAGTGTCGCCTGGGCGAAACTAAGCCGTCTCCTGCTCAAGGAGGGAGCCGCACAGAGGATGAAACGCACGCAATGCGGACTCACAGGGTTTTATCGAGAAAGCCTGCGAGAGGCCACCCGGCGTCTTTCGCGACCCGAAAGAGTAGCGGCAGGGCGGCGTCGGCCTCGCCGCACCGCGCCTCAACGTCAGCCCGGTTTCGTGGTCGTTGCCCGTCCGCTGTTCTACCGCGCGGAAAAGCGATAGACTGTGCCCTGACGGTACGTCTCGCCTGGCCGAAGCACCACGGACGGGAAGTACGGCTTGTTCGGAGAGTCCGGGAAGTGCTGGGCCTCGAGACAGAAGCCGCTCCGGTGACCGTAGGCTTTCCCACTCTTCCCCACGTGGTGCCCATCCAGGAAATTGCCGCTGTAGAACTGCAGTCCGGGCTCGGTGGTGAGGACTTCCATCACACGTCCGGAGGTGGGCTCGTACACCGTCGCCGCGAGGGCGAGCGTGCCGCCGCCGGAGTTCAGGACGAAGTTGTGGTCGTAGCCCCGACCATTGCGGAGCTGTTCATCATCCCAGTTGATGCGCTGACCAATGGGAGTTGGCTGACGGAAATCGAAAGGCGTCCCCTCCACGCTGCGCAGCTCCCCGGTCGGAATCAGCCCAGCGTCCACCGGGGTGAAGCGGTCCGCGTTGATCTGTAACAGATGGCCGAGG
>JACIZP010000335.1 GCA_014359355.1 Calditrichota bacterium
ATTGTGCCGGATCTTTTCCTTGAACTCCTCGAAAGATGTGTACTCGTCCTGCTGCGCCACTTCCACGACGCAGCCGTTTCGCAAGGCGTAACTGCGGAAGCGATAGCCCTCTGGTTCCTCCATCCACTCGCCCGGTTTGAGCGGAAAGTAGGCGATGTAGCTCCGTCCGCCCTGGACGAATATCCACCCGGAAGGGTCTACTTCGCGCCGCGCCAGATCTTTGGGAAAGTAAGTATCGATGTGCGGAAAAGTCGTGCCGGGCGGAATGTCATATAGGACGATCAACGCATTCTTGTGCTGAAAAGTCTTCTCGTAGGGCGAGCTGGACGACCACTTGTTCTCGCTGCCATAGTAGGTGTGGAAGCGGGTGACCTCGTCAAGGGCAAACTTCATCTCTTCCGGGAAAAACATGCCCAAGTCTTCCTCGCCGATGTAGGGGTGAACCGAGAAAATGGAGGCGTGCCGGCTCTCAGTGACAAAGCTCACGTCCCACACATGCTGCTGAATAGGCTGCAGAATGCCACCGCCCATCATCGAGCCGAGCGCATAGTCTTTCGTCATGTAGGTGTATTTGTAGACAGGCGGGTTTTTCTCTGTGCCGAGGCGCATGATGTTGCGCACGCGCTTGGTTTCGGTGTGCACGTACGGCCTGCTGCGGTCAGTGCCGATGCGGTAAAAGACCTCGGGAAGCACAAAGTCGCTGAACGCTGCGGCGAGCAACGTATCATCGAACCGCGGCGGGGTCCTGCCAAAGAAGAGCCACGCCCAGCTATTCATCACCGAAGCGGGATTCGTCTTGTCGAGCAGGCGCTCCGGGTACTCGCGGCTGTGAGCGCCGACGTACATCCCCTCCAAGTGCTCCACCGCAAAGTCAGCGATCAACCAGTACAGCATCGCCTTGGCATTGTCCCGCATCACGGGGTCTTCGGCCCATTGCGAGAGCCCAAACATGGGCGCGAGGAAAAACGCCATGTAGGTGGGGGAATCGTACTCTCCCTGGCCGATGGTCGTGGTGGTGCGCATCCAGTAGTCCAGCCAGGCGCGTGCTTCCTCCATGTTCTCTGCAGCAGACTTGCCTGTGTACCACTGCTCCGGGGGGAGGTCGGGGAAGGCCTGAGCGGCCAGGTAAAGCCCTGTGTAGTACATGGTGAGGTGGTTTTCGGTGTCGCCGCGATAGAAGCGCGCGGTAAGCATTGCCTCGCGCACCTGTTGTTTGAGGCTATCCGGGAGCCGGTCCCGCACCGCCATGTAGCTGATCATCAGACTGTAGATGTCGAACATGCCTGAGGGCGACTTTTCTAAGCGGCGCAGCGCGCGCGAAAAGGTGCGGAGCCCTTGCTCTTTGTGCGCGCCGTTGTAGATCTTGGCTGCCGCAGAGAAGAAACCCTCACTCTTGCACGTATCAGCCCAGGCCAGCACCTGATTGAGTCTTTCCTTGTAGCCGGTTTCGCCGGCGGACGCCAGACAGTTAACGCAGAACAGGAACAGGGCCGCCATCCCGAAAGCAAAGTGCACTCGTGCCATGTCAATGCTCCATGCTGCCAGAAGGTGAGAGGTCATAAGTCTACTCGAAGAACATGTCCCAGACTTGGCTTGTTTCCAAACCGATGAAGTGCCAGTGGGCGCCGCCGTCAGTGCTGCACCACACGCCATCGTTGAGCGTGCCGAGATAGACGGTGCTCTTGTCATCCGGGTCGACCAGCACCGCGTGGATATCCAGCACGCGCAGGCCCTCGTTGCAACTCCTCCAGGAGGCGCCCCCGTCTTCAGACTTGAAGACCCCGCCCTGGAAGGTGCCAGCGTACATCGTGCGGTCGTCTTGAGGCGCAAAGGCAAGCGCGTATACAGTCCTGTGCGTGAGACCCGCATTCGCGGGATGCCAGGTAGTACCGCGGTCGGAAGAGAGCCATACCCCGTCTTCCTCGGTGCCCGCAGCAAGCATATCGCGGTATACGGGGTGCTGCACAATCGTCCGCACACCCAAGCCCAGCAAGCCGATTGGCTCCCAGTGTTCGGCTCCGTCCCTGCTCCGGCAGACCCCGGCTTCGGTGGCGCAGTAGAGGGTTTCCGGGTCATCTGGGTCGATAATCAGCGCGGCAGTGAACGTGCTGGCGAGCCCGCGGTTCTTCTCCTGCCAGGTCTTACCCCCGTCGGCAGTCTTAAAGATCCCATAGGCAGAAGCGGTGTAAACGACGTCGCTGTTGCGCGGATCGATTGCCACCTTTAAGCACTCCGTGATGTTCCAGCCGGTGGTGATGATCCATGACTGGCCGCCGTCCGGGGACTTTTGCACGCCATTGCCGCAGGCCAGGTAGTAGACGCGTTGGCCGTTGACCACAGCAGTCGCCCCGGAAAAGCACTTGGTGTAATGCCAGCCAAAGTGCTCCCATGTTTGGCCCCTGTCCCGGGTGGCGAACAGCCCTACGCTGGGGAAATCCCGCTTCGACAATCTGAAGACCTTGGTGCTGCGCGTCACCACGTACAAGGTGCGCGCAAATCCCATTTCGGCGAAGCTGGACGAAACCAACAGGCAGATGATAGCAACGCGCAGCAGCTTGCTCATAGCATGTCTCCCTGGTAAAGCAATGACGTGGTCACACTTTTCACGACAGCCACCTGTGGAGATTCTCTGCGACGAATGTATCGTCGTTCAACTCGGGATAAGCGGCATAGACCCGGTCGATTTCCGCCTTTTGCGCTGCGGACAGGCGCTCGTTCGGGTCCAGGGTCCGTACTCCTTGCAGCAGGCCTTGGCGCCTGAGGACTTCGTGCAGACCGACGATGCAGCCGGCAAAGCCGTGGGCGGCGTCGAAGAATGCGGCGTTGCAGTCGGTCACCCGTGCGGCGAGCGTCAGGAGCTCAGCCGGAATATCCCCGCCGCTGGCTGCCACAGCACTCACCCGGGCGAAAAGCTCCACTGCCTTTTTCGTCCACACTGCCCAGTGACCCAGCAATCCGCCGACGATGCGTTTCTGGACCCTGGTGCAGCCAACTGGCAGGGAGTAGGTGGTGAGAAGGTCGATCACGATGTTATCGTCATTGCCCGTGTACAGGGCGATCTCTTCGCCACGTCCTGACTCGACCACGCCCCGCACGACGTCCAAGGTCTGGTAGCGGTTGAACGGCGCTATCTTGATGGCAACCACATTCTCTATGCAGGCAAAGCGTCGCCAAAAGTCGACATCCAGAACGCGTCCGCCGACTGCCGGCTGCAGATAAAAGCCGAATAGCGGCATGACCGACGCAACGGCGCGGCAGTGGGAGATGAGCTCTTGGTTGGTCGCTTTCTTGAACGCCGCCAGGCTCAGGAGTACCGCATGGTAGCCCAACTGGGCTGCCAGTTCCGCTTCGCGCACCGCCTGGGCCGTTCTGCCCACGACCCCCGCCACCTTCAGCACCGGCCTGCCGGTGGACCTCATATAGCGGTCAACCTCTTCGCTTGCCAGCTCCAACACAGGCCGCAGAAGCCCCACGGTCGGTTTGCGAATGGCGAACTGGGTCGTATGCACTGCCACAGCGACCCCGCCGACCCCGGCGTCCAAGTAGTAGCGGGTGAGCGCACGTTGGCGGCGTTCGTCAAGGGTGCGTCGCCGGCTGAGCGCCAGCGGATGGGCAGGGATCACCATCCCCGCACGCACGCGCGCCAAAAGCTCTGCAGGGAGAGACGGATAGGACATCGATGCGCCTCAGAACTTCCCATTCCTTACTTCAAAGTGGGTTGGCTTGTGCAGCAGCGGTCGGCCACTGGCAATCCAATCGGCCGTCCACCGAATCAGCACCTCCAATGGAATCCTCGGGTAGCCAAAAAGCCCGAAGGCCCGGGCTGCATTGCTCAGGAGCGCGGTGTCGCTTTCCTGTCCCACGAACTTTGGCTCCTTGCCGAAAAGTGCGCCGAATTGGGTAGCCAGCCAGCGCACTGCTGCCGTCTCCGGTCCTGTGACGTTCAACACCAGGGCTGGAGACTGACAGTGCTGCAGGCAGCGGAGCACCATTGCGTTGACGTCACCCTGCCAGATCACATTCACGTGCCCCATGCTCAGGTCAATGGGCTCGTCGGCAAACACCTTCTGGGCTATATCGACGAGCACTCCGTAGCGCATCTCTACGGCATAGTTCAACCTAATGATAGCCACGGGGGTGTGATAGTGCAGGGAGGCGTACTCAAACATTCTTTCGCGGCCCAAGCACGATTGGGCGTATTCGCCCACTGGCTGCGGGGGGTCAGTTTCCAGCGAACCGCCGCTCCCTACGGGCACCAGCGGATACACGCAGCCTGTGGAAAAGGCGACAATTCGCGAACCGCGAAAGCGTTCCGCGACCAGCGCAGGCAGGTAGCAGTTGATGGCCCAGGTGAGAGGGAGGTTCGCCACCGAACCGAATTTCATGCCGGCCATGAAGATAACGTTGGGCACATCCGGCAGGCGTTCCAAGAAAGCCCGGTCGAGGAGGTCCCCGTGGATGGCCTCAATGCCGTCGCGCTCCAATTCAGCTCGGGCTTGCTCGCTCTCGAAGAGCGCCACGCCAATGATGCGACGTGCGACCCCTGCCGCCTCCGAGGCCCGCTTAGCCATGCGGGCCAGCGAGGGGCCGATCTTGCCACCCACACCGAGAATGAGGATGTCCCCTTGGAGTGCAGCAAATGCCGCAATTACCTCTGGAGAAGGTTCTGAGAGGAGGTCCTCAAGCTGTGCTTCGTCGTTGATTCGCGAAGGCCAATGCGGTGACATGCGCTCTCCTGTAGGCTACGTCGGAAGTGGAATATATCAAATACGGGCGAACAAAGCAAGCGGTAAAGCGACCTGGCCCCCACAGCACGGGGAGCAAGGCCCTGCTGTGCGACCGCTGATGAGATGGCAGATTGGGCTTTGGGCGAAGGCGGAAGGGAATAATCACTTGGATTTTGACGGGTGATTTTCTATATTTGTCGTCCACTTGGGCTTCAGTAACGCCCGAATTGCCGTGCTCGTTGGCCTTCGCATTCCCCAAGGCGGGCAATTACGCACCCAGACCTCGGGCGACACTATCGCCTGTGGCAAGGGCCGGTCGGTTTCTTCCTCGGATTAACTCTCTTCGTAAACTGGTTTGTTCGAGCGTGGAGGTATTATGGCACAACATCAGCGATTCAATTTCAAGAGCAAGGAAGACCTCTTCGCCAAGCTGCGGGATCTGGGACTCACTTTGCCTTACGACGAAGATCTCAGCATCCTCTTCGACAAGCTCACCATTGCCGGAAGGAGGCTGCCCAATCGTTTTCTGGTTCATCCCATCGAGGGCTTCGACGCAGCCCCGGACGGCGGACCAGGGGATCTCACCTTCCGTCGCTACCGGCGTTACGCCGCCGGGGGAAGCGGTTTCATCTGGTTTGAGGCTACTGCTGTGGTGCCAGAGGGGAGGTCCAACCCGCGCCAGTTGTGGATCCACCCTGACAACGTGGATGACTTCGCGCGGCTGGTGGAGGAAACACGGCAGGCCGCGCGCACGTCGTTTGGCGGTCAGCGCGAGATCGTCTGCGTACTGCAGCTCACCCATTCGGGGCGCTACTCCAAGCC
>JACIZP010000336.1 GCA_014359355.1 Calditrichota bacterium
CTTTTTCTGGGCAGAGACGAAAAGAAGGTAACGGCGCAAGAAGCCGTCCGGATCGTGGTCATAGTTGACGATGCCGATGCGTGCAGCCGCAAAAGAGAGGGGATCGAAGGGTTTCAGCACGTACGAGGAGACAATGCCCCGCGGGCCTTGGTCGTACACCACCTTGGCGGCGAGCACCACATTGCCCGCCTCCCGCACGGCCTGCGCAAACTCCGCGTCCTCCTCCGACTTGATCCACGAGGGCTCGGTGAACTCGATATCCAGGACGATGAGGCGAGCACCGGCCTCCTTCAGATTGCGCACGGCACGCGCGAAGTAGGAGCGCGGGTAGGGCCAGGTCCCCGGCACACTGGCAAAGGCCTCGTCGTCGACCGCCACCACCGCGATCAGGGTGTCGGGATAGACCAGCGGGCCGCGCAGCGCAAAGCGCGCGTCGATGCTCCGCAGCTCAAGGTTCTGGAAAACGGGGATGACGCTTAGCAGCAGGGCCCCACCTGCGGCGAGCAGCGCCAGAACCGAAGTGACGACCCACCTGTTCCTGAGCAGCCCCTTCACTCCAGCTCCGTCAGGTCTGCGGAGAAACCCGGTTTCTCATCTTCTGGCACGTTTTCTCCGGGTATGGGCTCGTGCGCTTTGCGGCCGTACACCCTCTGGTAGGCCCGACAGAATGGACAAAGCCTCTCCTCAACCTTGCACACCACCATGTACGCCAGGCCACGCTGCCTCTGGCGCGCGTGGCGGCACAGCGTGCAGTGCACACACACCGCGGCCAACATGCGGGTCAGCCTGCCGTGCTCCATGCCTGTCCCATTTGCGCTTCCATGCAAAGTTCGTGAGGACATCGCCCTTTGCCTCCATGCCGAAACGGCAGCCGAGAAACGCTCTCGCTGCCGCTCCCTTCACCGCCAGATGAGAGGCGCCATGCAGTGGTGTCAGCCCAATGCCGCCCTGACTTCACGCCTCACTGCGTGCTCATCCCATTGGGTTCCACCGTGTTCTCAAAAGCGCTTCTCCAGCCGCAGGCGCGCTAAGAGGTCGTCATACGAGGGGCGCGGTGAGCCATCCGCATTGATGCCACGGTCGATAAAGTTGATGTAGGACAGGTCAAGCTGTAAGAAGAGCGATGGCACCGGTCGGTACACCGCACCGAGCAGGTAGCTGGTCTTGTTGTACTTGATAGTCCCAGTACTGCCCATCAGACCTTGTGCAGATATCCGCCGCACGCCACAATTGAGCACGAGTTGTTCTTCAAGCAGCCGGTACTCGGCGCCGATGTCTCCCATCTTGAAACTGAACTGACTCGTCCCTCCCAGCGCCTCGTTGTCGTTCCATGCGTAGTTGACCGTGGTCACCAGCGGCACATTCCACTTGCTGCGCAGGGAAAGCACGCGCATGGCAGTGCTGACGTCGCTCGCGTAGCCGCCCACGAGCCGCCCGCTCGCCAGGCGGTCGGCGCGATCGGAGGTGATCCAATTGAGGCTCGCGGTATGCTGCAGGTCGAAGAGCACAAAATCCTGCGCCAGCTGCAGCATGTAGTCCTGGGTCAAGTTGTTTTCCCCCACGGCAAAGGTATCGGCCTGGGCGGCATAGAGCGAATCGACCCCGTTGTCGCGCAGCCGGCGGCGATAGTCGACGGTCAGACGCGGCAGGCCCTTGCCCGGAAAGTACGACAGTGCCACATTGAACGCCGTCAGATCCAACGCAGGCTGACCATCATCCTTGGAGAAGTTGTCTTGGTAGCGCTCCATCCCCAATGTGCAGAAGATCTGGTTGCGAAAGAGGCGTATGCGGTCCGAGGCGTACCACCCGCGAATGTCCCGCCGGAGAAAGGTATTGCCCAGCGAGTAGTACTCGGCACCTATGGATTTGTAGCCAACCCGTATCAGGTTTCCAAAGTAATTCAAGCGCAGCGTCACGTTGTAGGCAAGTGAGCTCAGATGCCGTGGGTCAATGGGCGTGGTGCTGTCGTTGATGATCAACAGCTTCTCGAATTGCTTGGGGTCAACGGGGATGTCTTCGCCAAAAATGGAGTCGATTCTGGCCTTGCTGAGCGAGCCAGGCAGGGTGTTCATGGTGGTCATGCTCATGGCAGCTGCCGCCTGCAGCTCGATGCGCCGCCTGTCCAGCGCCAAGTAGAGGTCCGGCCCGACCACCACATTGTCG
>JACIZP010000337.1 GCA_014359355.1 Calditrichota bacterium
GGCCTTTCGCAAAGGGTTCAAAGTGTGCGAGGTCCCCATCACCTTCGTGGAGCGGCGGAGCGGAACGTCGAAGATGTCCAAGAAGATCGTACGCGAGGCAGTGTGGATGGTGTGGAAACTGCGTTTCTATGACCTCATAGGGAAACTGTAGCCGGCGATGTTCCACATACTCGTTTCGGGAGGCAAACCAGCGGGTTTGCCTTTCTCATAGGCAGGGCAAAGCGAACCGCTCATTGGCCCAACGGGGAAAGGCCAGGCGTCACTGTTCTGGGAGATACAGCTTGACTATTTGCCAAGTTTTTCGTATGTTGCAGTTGGCAACTGAGGCGACCTCTGTTCGTTTGACTCGATGAGCGCAACCCCAGAGCTTGCAATCATCATTGTAAGCTACAACGTGCGTGATTTCTTGGAGCAGGCCCTCACCTCGGTGCGCAAGGCCGTGCAAGGGATTGCGGCAGAGGTGTGGGTGGTTGACAACGCCTCCACCGATGGCACCGTGGCGATGGTGGGACGTTCGTTTCCGGAGGTGCGGCTCATTGCCAATCAGACGAACGTGGGCTTTGCGGCCGCCAACAATCAGGTGTTGCGCCAGAGTGAAGCCCAGGTGTTTTGCCTCCTCAATCCCGATACCGTGGTGCAGGAGGACACGTTCCGAACTCTATTGGCCTTTCTCCGGGCGCATCCTGAGGCGGGGATGGTCGGTTGCAAAATCTTGAATCCGGATGGTTCGCTGCAGCAGGCCTGCAGGCGAAGCATCCCTACACCCTGGGTAGCGTTCACGAAGCTGGTGGGCTTGAGCCGCCTCTTCCCCAAGAGCAGGCTGTTTGGGCGCTACAACCTCACTTACCTTGACCCGGACCAAACCTATGAGGTGGAAGCCATTTCGGGCTCCTTCATGATGGTGCGCCGGGAAGCGGTCGCGCAGGTTGGCCTCTTGGACGAGACTTTTTTCCTCTACGGTGAGGACCTTGACTGGTGTTGGCGCTTCAGGAATGCGGGCTGGAAGGTCTACTACGTCCCCGAGACCAAGATTGTGCACTTTAAAGGGGAAAGCTCGCGGCGCAGCGGGTTCGACAGTCTGCGGCTCTTCTATCAAGCGATGCATCTCTTCGTGCGTAAGCACTTCGCCGGACGCTCTTTCTTTCCCTTGCGCTGGTTCTTGGTGCTGGCGATCTGGTTGAGGGCTGCGCTGTCGTTTTTCAACCGCGCGGCGCGGGTGGCTGCGGAGCCGGTAATCGACCTGGCGCTGATGTACGTGGCAGTAACCATCGCCGTGGAAATCTGGTTCGGTAACCTCGTCCACTTGCCGAGCTTTCTCGCGGTGAATGTCTTCTACTCGCTCGTCTGGCTTATGTGCCTGGCAGCGAACGGCTGCTACGGAGCGAAGCGGTACTCGTCGACTGCGGCCGCAGCCGCGATGCTTGCCGGGCTGGTGGTCAATTCGGCGTTTACGTTCTTTTTCAAACAGTATGGCTTCTCCCGAGCGGTGGTGCTCATTTCCGGGGTGCTGAACTTGGCGTTGATCTCCGGGTGGCGGATTCTTGTCCGTCTACTGCCCCGCCTTGGCCTCCCTTTCCGTGGGACGCTGGGTAAGTCTCTGCTCCGGCGACGGACGCTTCTGGTCGGCGACCGTCGCTCTGTGCGCGATCTATTGCGCAGACTGCGGAGCAGATTCGAGAGCTCCTACGAGGTTGTGGGGATTGTCAGCCTGGACGGCGCGGCGAGTGGGGAGGAGTTGGAGGGAGTGCCGGTGTTCGCGGCCAGCGGCCAATTAGACGAGCTCTTCCGTGCCCATCGTGTCCAGGAAGTCATCTTCTCTACTGACCGTATCCCTTATGATCGTATCCTCGACCTGATGGACCGCGCCAATCGCTCGCGGGTGAGTTTCAAGCTAGTCCCCAGCCACTTGGAGGTGATTATCGGCAAGGCGTCCATCGATAGCCTCGCGGAGATACCCTTGGTGGAGGTCGAATACCGCTTTAGCAGCGCGTGGCACCGCTTCGTGAAGCGCGCACTGGACGTCGGCGTTGCCTTACCGGCCCTTGCTTTCGTAGCACCGGTGATGCTGTACTTCCTGGTGGCTCGTGGCTACCGGCTGCGGAGACGCCTCATCGTGGGGCGGGAGGGGAAACTGGTGGCTGCGCACGAGCTTGTGGCTCGAGACGGGACAAAGGTCTCTCGACTTCCTTTGCTCTGGGACGTGCTGGTGGGGAACCTGACCCTGGTCGGTGCAGAGTTTAGCAGCGAACCCAGTGCTGAGGTGCCCAAACAGCTCAAGCCGGGCATCACTGGCATTACCCAGCTGAAAGGAAGTAGAGATCTCACCACCAAGGAGAAGGAGCGGCAGCTGCTGTACTA
>JACIZP010000338.1 GCA_014359355.1 Calditrichota bacterium
GGAGGTCTACCTCGCTGACTATATGTTCACCACTGGCCCGCGGCGCGGCGTGGATGACCGCTTCCGCCCCTTGGCTATCCAGAACTACCAATTCTCCCTGAGCGGCCCAACTGGATTGCCAAAGACCTACTTTCTGTTCAGCACGCGCCGCTTTGTCGACAACGGCTACATCTTCGGGGAGCGGCGCTTCGTGCCCACCGACCGCGCCGACTTTGAAAAAAAGGTCTTCACCCCCACAGGCGACGGCAAGGAGCTGCCGTTGGAGTACACCAAGGAATTGTCCGGGGTGGTGAAGTTGACCAACCGCTCGTTGAAGGACGTGCAGGTGGATTACCAGGCCATCTACAACGCGATCCGTGGCAAGCGGTACAACTTTGCATTTCGTCTGAACCCGGACGGCATGAGCACGCAGCGCACCTTCTCCCTGGTCCATGGGATCGATTGGACACATACCCTCTCCGGGAACACCTTTTACAACTTAAGTCTACGGCAAAACTACTTCGACTATCGTGACCACGTCTATGAAGACGTCTACGATCCCCGCTACGATGCGGCAGGTCCCCCCATTGGCGACTACAACTACGAGCTGGGAGCGGTGGTGCAGGGGGTGGACCTGACTCGCTTTCGCCAGCGCACAAACGCGGTGGTGGCCAAGGGGGCCATCACCAGTCAGCTGACCCGCACCCTGCTTTGCAAGGCGGGCGCCGAGGCACAAGTAGCGACTGTGCAGTTTGGCGTGCCGGGGTACGTGGTCGGCACTGGTGGTACGCTGATCACGCGGCACGTGAACGAGCCCCCTGACTACCCCGATGTGGCCACCTACCGCCCTGTGTCGCTGATGGCCTACGGGCAGGGGCAATTGGAGTGGCGCGACTTTATCGTCAGGGCTGGGGTGCGCCTGGAGTATTTCGATGCACGTGCCACTGTGCCCAGCGACCTGCAGAACCCGGCCAATGCCATTGCCGGTGCTCCCCCAAGCTATCCCAAGAGGACGAGCAAAAAGATCTCCCTGGCACCCCGCATCGGTGTCTCGTATCCGATGACGGCGAGTGCGGCCCTCTTTTTTGCGTACGGGCACTTTTACCAGATGCCCGCCCTGGGCCAAATCTTCTCCAACTCAGACTATCAGGTGCTCGATGAACTCCAGGCAGGGGGGATAAGCTACGGCGTGATGGGCAACCCGGACATCAAGCCGGAGCGCACAGTGCAGTACGAGTTTGGCTACAAACACGCGCTCACCCCTTTCCTCGGCCTGGATGTGAGCATTTTCTACAAAGACATCCGCGACCTGTTGGGCGTGGAGTTTGTGTCCACGTATGCTGCCGCTGAGTACGCGCGGCTGACCAATGTGGATTTTGGCAACGTACTCGGTTTCACGGTTGCTGTGGACCAGCGGCGCATAGGTCCGGTGAGTACAATGGTCGACTACACCTGGCAGAAAGCGATGGGCAACTCCAGCGACCCTCGCGAGACAGCCACTAGAGCCGCAGCAGGGGAGGACCCGCGTCCGCGGCAGATACCGCTGAACTGGGATCAGCGCCACACCCTCAACGCCACCGTGCTCCTCGAGTCCCCGAGGAATTTCGCAGTGAGTGCCGTGCTTCGCTACGGGAGCGGCCAGCCTTATACTCCGTCGCTGAAGGCGGGCTTTGGCGGTGGCCTCGAGACCAACTCCGGACGCAAGCCGCCCTTTTTCCGCGTCGACCTACGGGCCGAAAAGTACTTTCAGGTGCGTGGCATGACGGTAAGCCTGTTCTCGCGGGTGGTGAACCTGCTGGACACCAGGTTCGTCAACGGGTTTGTCTTCGATGACACAGGAAGTCCCGACTACTCGCTCAATCCGGTGGGGCAGCGCGCTACGCTGGCCAACCCGGGCCGGTACTATCCGCCGCGGCGCGTGGAGTTGGGGATTGCGGTCAGTTCGGCACAGTGAGCAATTAGGGAGAATGAGCGGATGAGCCGCAAGATCGGTATTCTTGTGCTGGCGATTCTTGGGGCGTGGCAGGTGGCTGGCTACGCGCAGCTCCAGCCAGTGGTACCCCAGGAGATGCGCGGGCGGGTGGATGCGGAGCGCGCCGGGTTCCACGACGCCGCCAACATCCGTACCGTCTTCTACAACTATGGCATGGTGGGCGACTATCCGCCAGACCCCGGCAACGTCGACCTGAGCGTCTTCCACTCTGCCGAGGTGCCCAAAGGGAGCGGCCTCAACTACACCGATGGTATCACGCCCTTTGTGCTCGCCAAGGTCCGCGACCGCAAGGGGCGCGATGTCTACATCATGGAGACCGGCTATCGGGAGCGACAGGGAACAAGCCCATTGCGCAATCGGGTGATGCGGTTTGAACCGCGTCCCGGCTACTTCCAAGCAGATCCCAGCATCAATAAGGGGCGCTCG
>JACIZP010000339.1 GCA_014359355.1 Calditrichota bacterium
GCGCAGCATCGTTCGATGCCTCTGAGTAGGCAACTTGCCTGGTGTTCTCCGCACAAGCCTCATCCTGTCTCACCGCCGAGGTCTCTGCGAGAGCAAGGCTTCAACGTGCCGTTAAGCGACTGTCTTCTTAGCGCACGAACATCTCTTCCACTTTCACCACTTGGATATTCTCAGGCCGCACCGGCAAGCGATAGACAGCGATCTCTTTATCCTCTTCGAGCACTGCCTTGGGCTTGGGCGTGGCATACTTCATGGGGCTTGGTGCATTTGCTACCAGCGCCTTCTTGAGGGCCTCGGCGTCCTTGGTCACCATGACGATCTTCATGTTTTGATACTGCAAGTGCCGCCGCGCCGCCGCGTTCACCTCCGGAAGTGTTAGCTCGTCAATGTGCTTGGGGAACTCGTTCAGGAAATTCTCGTCAAGCCCATAGAACACGTCGTCCAAAGCATAGCCGAGACGCTCCATCGTCGTCGGCGCAAAGTGGAGATAGTACTTCTTCAAGAACTGCGCTGTCAGCTCGAATGCTTCTTGGCTCAAGCCGTTGTCCACCAGCTTCTGCAGTTCGCGCACCGCGGCGCGCAGCGCAAAGTGACGTGCCTCGTTGCGCACCGGGCGGATCCAAACCTGGAAGAGCTGCTTACGGCGCGCGACGTTGCTGGGCGGAAACTGCAGGCGGCTACCGCGAGGGAAGGCCTCGATATAGGAATAATCGCCATAGTTCATCCCCCGCGCCTCGCGGATGACCTGGTAGAGGTGACTGCTGGAGTTGCGGTGCTCACCAAGCCATGAGTTGACCAGCCAGAGGGCATGGAAGTCCGATGCGCCACGCACAATATCGAGCGGAAAGCCGAAGCTGATGGCGGTCGACTCGGTATCCTTCTCGATCAGGAGCACCTGCAACCCTTCGATGGGTGCTGGCTCAGGGGGAGCGGGCTGCTCCGGGACGCCGGACGGTAGCCGTGCCAAATCGCGGCACAATCGGTCCACGAACTGCTTGTCAAATGAGCCGCCGATTCCGACTACCACATTATCCTTCGTGTAGTATTTCCGATAGAAGGCGCGCACATCGTCCAGGGTGATGCTCTTTACCGACTCGATGAGTCCGGCGACCGGATGGGCATAGGGTGTTCCGGCAAAGATGAACTGGCTCAGCGCCTCTTTTCCCAGTTCCTCATCATCCTGGTAGCGCAAGGTGCGCTCCAGATAGTTGAGCTGCTGGCTCTTGAGCCGGGCAAAGTCATCTTCGCGGAAGGCAGGTTCCAGCACCGCCTGCACAAAGAGCTTATAGTAGGCCTCGAGATTGTCTTTGTGCACCCTGCCCATGATGATGGTCATCTCTTTGTCCACCTGCGCCGAGTAACCAGCGGCCATGGGGTAGAGCTTCTCGAGGATCTGTTCATAGCTATTCTTCTTGGTGGAGGCATCGGCTATCATCTGCGCCGTGAGCGCAGCCAGCCCCTCTTTGCCCGAGGGATCGTTCTGCGAGCCGACCTTGAACCAGAGTCTGAGGGAAATGGTTGGGTCACTTGCCACCGGCAGGGTGACTACTTCCAGCTTCTTTTCGGAACCACAGGCGACCAGCAACATGAGCAGTGCCAACGCTGGTAACGCGATCGCTTTCATCCTACTCTCCTCCCGTAACTGTGACCACTGTGCGTTTGTCGCTCACCAGGTACTTCCTGGCCACGCGTTGGATGTCCGCCGGCGTGACGCGCTCGAAGGTCGCAAAGAGCTGGTCCACGCAGTCGATGCCACCTGTCATCGCGGCGAAGCGGGCCAGGTTGCCCGCCACCTTGTCAGGCGTGTCCAGGTTCATGAGGAAGCTGTACATGGTATTCTTGCGCTGCGTGTCAAGTTTTTCCTGGGTCACCGCTTTTTCCTGGAAGGCGGCGATGGCGGCAAAGATTTCGTCGCGAACATTCTCGACGTCATTCTCATCCTTCACCATCGTGTAGATGACGAAGAGCTTCGGGTCGCGATTGGCAGAAAAGTCCGCGCTGATGAATTCGACCCTCTGCTGCTGAATCACCAGCTTCTTGTAGATGTCGCTCGTCTGGCCGAACGCAAGGTCGCCCAGGAGATAGCATGCGGCCACGTCCACATCGGTGGGTGAGAAAGCCAGCCCCTTGTAGGCCACAGTCAGAATGGGCAGGGTCTTGCCCTTGTAGGTGACATGAGCCACGCGCTCGCCCATCTGTTCCGGCTCGGGCGCGATTTGGGGAGGCACATAGCCCTTTTGCCATTGGCCGTAGTATTTCTTGACCAAGGAGATAGTGGCATCGGGCTCGACGTCTCCCACAATCATCAGCACTATGTTCTCAGGGCGGTAGTAGCGTTGAAAGAAGCTCTTGCTGTACTCGTACATCGTGGGCATGGCTTCGATGTCCTCACGGAACCCGATAGTCGTGTGGCGATAGGTGTGGGCGGTAAAAGCAGTTGCCAAGAGTTTCTCCTCCAACACCATCCATGGGCTCGCCAGGCTCTTCAGGTATTCGCCATGTACAGCGCCCGCCTCGGTCTTGAAAGCGAGCTCGTCGTAGAAGAGGTTCTGGAAACGGTCGCTCTCCAGTTCCATGACCTTTTCCAGGTCGGACTTGGCCAAACCGATGTGGTAGCAGGTGTAGTCGTCAGTCGTGTAGGCATTGGCGTCTGCCCCCATCTCGGTCATAAGGCGATCGTACACGCTGCCCGGGTACTTCTTAGTACCTCGGAACATCATATGCTCAAAAAAATGGGCAAATCCCGTGTGACCCGGCTCCCACTCGTCCCTGCTGCCCGTGCGCACCACGGTGTAGTAGGAGACCAGGCCCGGGCTTTCCATGGGGATGACGATGACAGTCAGGCCGTTGTCTAGCACCTCCGCGCGGTAGGGATAGGGGAAGATACCGGAGTGGGCTGTGCCCTGTGCCACGAAAGCCAAAAGCGAGCAGAGCGCCATGCACATCGCTGGTCCTTTCATCGTTCCTTTCTACCTCCAATTTGGTTTGAGATGCGCTTTCGGTTGGGCAATTTAGCAAATCCATTGAGAAATGCAAGCTGTTTGTTGCAGGAGGCAGGGTCCACAGGCGAGAGTGACCGGTGCCCGGAAGGCTGTCCGCAAATTGGAGAAATGGGGCGTAAATTGAAAACACAAGCGGTTGAGTTCACCCCTGGCGTGGTGATGCAAACCGAAGGTTGGGCAGGAAATCTGTTGAGCAAGCGCTGGTTCGGCATTCTCGTCTCTGCTGCAGTTCTCCTCTCGGGCGCCGCGAGCCGGGCCGCAGACCCGGTGTCGATTGTCCAGTACCCGCTGATGAATCGCCCGGCATTCGTGCTCCCCGGTGGGCAGTTCACCATCCTTTGCAGAGTCTCCAGCTCCACAGGAGGCTGGCAGGCCTCGCTCTCCATGCCCTACGCCGAGGTGCCGCTGCAGCTCTCCGTGGGTGGCTATGGCGAAGGCCTGCGAACGCTCACCGCCACAGTGCCGTCCTCTGCCCCGTTTGAGCTTTACGACCTTCGCATCACAGGCAGCGGTGGGGTGAGCGATGTGGTGCGGCACTGCGTGCGCGTCATTCCCGCCTATCGTGATACTTTCACCTTTGTCCACCTGCCGGATTGCCATCTCCCCTCGGTGGCCTGGATCGGTTTCTACGACGACCGTAATACGGTGCCGGAGCTGAGCCAGATACTGCAGGAACTTGCCTACCTCAACCCCGAGTTCGTGCTCCAGACCGGGGACCTGGTCGATAACGGCCAGCTCGACGAGCAATACCGCATCGCGCAGGAGCTTCTGGAGCAGAGCCAGGTGCCATTCTTCCTCACTGGTGGCAATCACGATCTGTGGTACGACGGGCATGACCTTTGGCGCCGCTATTTCGGCGCGGCCATGGACTACACGTTCCTGTACGGCAATGTGCGCTTTGTGGGGCTGGAGATGTACGACATTCCTACCCCTACTTTCACCGCCTCGCAGATGAGGTGGCTGCGTGATGTCCTGGACGAGTCCATCGCGGCCAGAGAGGCCGCACGTGTCATTTTCGCCCACTACGACCAATCGGGGCAGCTCACGAGTGACTTTGTCGACCAATACCTGGTCGACGCCGTCATCTACGGGCACACGCACGTCAACAACGTCAGGAGCGTGGGCACGCGCCAGGCCCTCATGCTGAACACCTCCTTTACCATGAACGACAACGGAGAGTACCGGCTGATCAAAGTGCGGGATGGAAAGATCGTCGACTTTCCGGTGCTCAAGTTCCGGCGTCTCTGGGTCAACACATACCCTGCGCAGGACGGGAGTTCATGGAAGGCGGGGGCGTTCATCCGCAACGATAACGATGTGGACCTCCAGGGTATGCTCGTCAAGCTCCACGTGCGGCGGGATGCCGGCCCGTTTGTCGTGGCCGGGGGTACGGTGCTGCAGGCCATTGACTATGGCGCGAACCAGCGGGTCTATTACGTGCGCACCGATGTCGCCCGGCGTACTCAGACCGTGGTAACGGTGACTGGCCAAACCACCGGCAACGAGCCGCCGATAATCGCTTCCTACACCCCGCGCTTTGATACCACGGTGGTGGCGGGGCAGACGGTTCCGCTCCGGGTGCAGGTGCAGGATGAGGCTCCGGGGTCGCTCGCCTTCACCTGGCGGACAAACGGGACGGTACTGTCCGGCCAAAAGGGCGCTTCGTTTAACTTTGCGGTGCCGCTGGACTTTTCCGGTACTGTGGATGTTGAAGTCGAGGTCAGCGACGGCTCTCTGCGCGACACGCACACCTGGCGGCTCTATGTGGAGCCGGCAGTGGCCCGACCCACGCTCCTCACCTCTACCCGGAACTTCTTTCCCTATGACCGGGAGGTGGTGCTCAGCTGGCAGGAGCCCTTTCCCGGTCAAGGAGTGTTCGAATACGGGAGGTCGCCGGGTGCCTACACAGGCTCGATCGCCGAACAGGGGAGTAGCAACCAGGTGCGGTTTGTGCCGCGCGACCTGGGCATGGGGTTAGGGGTGTATTTCTGCCGCATCCGCCTTAACACTTTGGCTAGTGACGAATTCACCCTGGTTGTCGAGGCGCCGAGCGCGCCGCGCATGATTTCTCCCCTGGGTGCGGTGAGGACTCTTTCCCCCACCTTCCAGTGGGAGCCGGTGGAGGGTGTCCCCTACTATCTGGTCATCATGACCGACCAGAAGATCAGCATTGTTCAGGATCCGGTGACTGGTGACTATTCCATTGAGGGGGCAAACCCGCTGTGGGCCGTGTTGACTTCCGAGCATGTGGTCCCGTACGGCGCGCCAGATCCCAGCGGGACTTTCACCTCGGCTCCGGCACCGCTGGCCCCAGGAGGCGAGTACTGGTGGGTGGTGCTGAACTGCTATGGCCCAACACCGGAGTTGAGCTCCACCGTGCAATCGGGAGTCGGCTCATTCCGCATAGATCTGCCTTTGCCCAACGTGCGGGCGCCGGCTCTGCTATCTCCGGCGGACAATGCTTCTCTTGCCGGGCCGTCCATCTTGTTCAGGTGGGAGGCTGTGCCCAATGCGGTCGTCTACCATTTCTACCCGTTCAAGATCGAAGTGGAAGCGGGCGTGCAGGTGGTTCGGCCGATCTGGGAGTCGGTAGTTGCGACCACCAATACGGCGCTGGACCTTCCTGCCGATCGTCTTCTTGTTAAGGGAGACTACTTGTGGAAAGTGGCCGCAGTTGCCGCCAACGGTGTGGAGGTAGCCAGTTTGCCGCGCGCGTTCCTCTATGATGCGCCAGCTGCCAACGAGAACCTCCTGACGCTGGAAGCCCGCGGTACCGAAGCGCCTGACGATGATTTCCCCCTGCCCCGGACGACAGTGACTTATGAC
>JACIZP010000340.1 GCA_014359355.1 Calditrichota bacterium
TGGACCACTATCTCCGCCTCCGTGGTCAACAGAAACCCACCGGCGGCACCATCAAGCTGGTCGATGACCCCGGATATCTTCTCATTCGCCAGCTATTCGCGCAGGGCCTGCAGGTGGCCGACCTCGGCTACGGGGAGGATAAACGCGTCCCTGTCAGCTCCGGTTTTCCGCGCCCGGAAGTGATGCCGTACGACACGCCACCGCAACTGAACAAAGGGGGGGAGGCACTCATGGCTGCCTTGGACCGGGTATTTACGCCTGAGGAGCTGGCTACCTTTGCCCGGACGACGGTCACCGTCTTGGTGAACGAGAAGGGGCAGGCCGAGGAAGTGCGCATCACACCCCCGGTGAGCCAGGAGATGCGTAGACGCTGGCTCCGTGCACTGAAGCTCCTGCGCTGGCAGCCGGCAACCTTGCACGGCAAAGGCGTACGCGCCTGGACGGTGCTGCCCATAGGCGAGATGCTGAAGTGAATAGCGCCGAGCCGAGAACTCCGGTTCGACCACAAGGCATCAAAGTCACCTCGAAAACCTTTTGCTTTTTTCGCGCGGTTTCATAGATTTCTACGTCGAATGAGGACTGGTATGAAAGGGAAGGCATTCACTAAGGCGAGGAGAGCATGATGGGTCAGGTGGGCACGGAGAGGACATACGAGCAACTGCAAGCAGAGTTTGCCCATTGGGAAAAGATAAAGGACATGGTCGACCAGTGCATCGATTTCATGCTCAATCTGCGGCAGAGTGGTCACCCGGGCGGCTCGCGATCCAAGGTACACGCCTTCTTGGTCACCGCGCTGAGCGGAGTCATGCGCTGGGATCCCCGCCATCCAGAGAAGCGCTTTGCCGACCGCTTCATCCTGGTGGGTGGTCACACCAACCCGCTGGTGTACGCTGCGCTGGCGGTGCTCAATGAAGCCTTGCGGCGCAAGTACGAACGCACCAAGGACAAGCGCTACCTGATTCCGGATGCACAGAAGCGGGCGGTCTTATACGAAGACCTGCTGACCCTCCGCCGGCGCGGCGGATTGCCCGGCCACGCTGAGATGGCCGGCAAGACTCTTTTCTTCAAGTTCAATACTGGGCCCTCGGCGCACGGTTCCCCAGTGGCCGCCGGCCAGGCACTGGCCCTCAAGCTGGCCGGAGCCGAGGACGTCCGCGTGTTTGCCATGGAGGGCGATGGTGGCCTCACCCCAGGCGCGGCCCACGAGACCCAGAACAACGCCTATGGCCTGGGGCTCAACAACCTCTTCTACCTCATCGACTGGAACGACTTTGGCATCGACGATCATCGGATCAGTTCGATTGTCCACGGATCTCCGCAGGACTGGTTTGCCGCCCACGGTTGGCGGGTAATGGGCACAGAACAGGGCATGGAATGGGGCCCGGTAGCGAGGACGATCGTAGAGCTGGTCTACGGGGACAACCCCCGCAAGCTGCCCAACGCCGCCTGGTTCAAGACGCGCAAGGGGCGCGGCTACGGGATCTTTGACAACAAATCCCACGGCATGCCGCACACGCCCATGAACAGTCCTGTCTTCTGGGAGTGGCGGAAAGAGTTCATGGAGCGCTATGGCATCAGCTTCGATGGCTATGGCAGCCCGGCGCCGGCCACGGAAGAAGAGCGGCGGGAGCAGACACGCCGCAACCTGCGCCACGTCATGGAGGTGTACGATCAAGACCCCGCGCTGGTCGACTATGTGGCCGACCGACTCGTCGAGCTCGGTGATTCCATCCCCGAGGACAAGCCCTCGCTCCGCTTTTCCTTCGCGCAGAACCCGACCACCGATCCGGTGATCACCGATTATCGCCACTACCCGGCGGAACTCTTTGCCAAGCCTGGTGAAAAGCTCCCCAATCGTGCGGCTCTGGCCAAGTTCGGTGCCTGGGTCAACGCCTACACGCACGAGAAGTACGGCCGACCGCTGTTCATCGCCATGTCCGCTGACCTGGCCGAGTCGACGAACATCGCGGGGTTTGCGAAAAAGTGGGGCGACTTCCCCGGCTTTGGCGTCTACAACCGCGACACAAACCTAACTGGTGCACTGCTCCCGCAGGCGATCACGGAATTTGCCAACGCAGGAATCTGCGCCGGACTGGCCTGCGTAAACCTTGCCCGCGATCCCTTTGCAGAGTTCAACGGCTTCTACGGTGCCTGTTCCACGTATGGCTCCTTTGTCTATCTCAAGTACGGGCCACTGCGCTTGCTCAGCCAGCTCGCCCAGGACTGTGAGATCAAGATCGGCAAGGTGCTCTGGGTAGTTGGTCATTCTGGCCCGGAGACGGCGGATGACTCCCGCACCCACTTTGGCATCTTTGCTCCAGGAGTGACGCAGCTCTTCCCAGAGGGACAGGTGATCAACGTCTATCCTTGGGAGCACAATGAGGTGCCGGTGGTGATCGGGGCGGCCCTTGCCACCAACGTGCACATCATCGCGCTCCATCTCACACGTCCGCCTATCGAGATACCCGACCGTGAGGCGCTTGGCATCCCGTCCTTCTTTGAGGCCGCGAAAGGGGCGTACGTGCTTCGCGATTACGTCCCCGGGCAGAAGGTTGGCGGCACAATCTTCGTGCAGGGCACCAGCACCACTTCCAATGTCATCAAGATTCTCCCAGAGCTCGCCCGGGAGAAGCTGAACGTCAAGATTGTCGCTGCCATCAGTCCGGAGCTCTTCCGCTTGCTACCGGCCTCCTACCGAGAGTCGGTGGTTTCTGCAGGCGAGTGGCTTGATTCCACGGTCATCACCAATGCCGCGCGGCGGGGCATGTACGATTGGATCGCCCATCGCGTGGCCGTCGAATACGCCATGTCGGCCGACTGGGACAACCGCTGGCGCACGGGTGGCACCGTGGACGAAGTGTGCGACGAGGCGCACATCTCGCCGGAATGGCTGCTCACGGGCATCGAGCGCTTTGTGCGGGACCGGGAGAAGCGACTCCGCGCCATCCGGGATGCGGCC
>JACIZP010000341.1 GCA_014359355.1 Calditrichota bacterium
AGTCCGCCGGGCGAATGACAGGCGGCTGCTGGTGCCTTTGGATATTAGCTCGGCCTTTGCGTTCGCCGTAGCACGGAGAGTCCTGCGACCGGCGCAACAAAGACCTTGCATGGCTGGAGCAAAATGGCTATATTGGCGAGGACCCAATCGGAGACGCCTATGCCAGAATGCCTCTTGCTCAGGAATTGCCTTCCTTACGATGCGGGCGGAAAGTCCGCGCCAATTGACCTCTTGCTCGAAAACGGGCGCATCGCGAAGATGGGGCCGAGGCTCTCGGTCCCGCGGGGAGCGAACATCCTGGAAGCCGAAGGCCGGGTGGTGGCGCCGGGATTCATTGACGTGCACATTCAGGGCGCAGGCGGCGCAGACGTGCTGGACGGGACAAAGGACGCCCTCCGCACCATTGCCCGCACCCTGCCGCAGTTCGGCACCACGAGCTTTTTGGCCACTACTGCCTTTCACTTTGACAAAGCGAACCATCACCTGGAGGTGGCTGCCAACCTCGCGGGGAAAGACTTAGGAGGCGCGAACCTGCTGGGTATTCACCTCGAGGGGCCGTTCATCAACCCGGACAAGCGCGGCGGAATGAGTCCCACCTGCATCGGGCCACCGTCCTCCCGGACATTGGCCGACATTCTCCAGCTCACCGGCGACGCGCTCAAGATGATGACCATTGCCCCCGAGCTGGACGGCGCGATACCGCTGGTCGACGAGCTCCTCGCCAAGGGGGTAGTGCCTGCATTTGGGCATTCGGCGGCAACTTATGAGCAGGCGGCCATGGGTTTTGGTGCTGGCATCAGGCACGTCACCCATCTGTTCAATGCCATGGCGCCGTTTCACCATCGGGAGCCTGGCCCCTTGCCTGCCATAGCGGAGACCGGGGGCGTGACGGTGCAGCTCATCGCCGATGGCGTGCATGTCCATCCGGCCGCCGTGCGGCTGGCGTGGCGCCTTTTCGGCCCGCGAGGGATCGTGTGCATCACCGACGGCATCCAGGCCCTCGGCCTGCCGGAGGGCAGGTATGTTTACAACGGCAGGGAGTACGAAGCGCGGGACGGGATCGCTCGCTACTTAGACGGCACGCTCATCGGCACGGCAATGGGGCTGAACAGCCTGGTACGGCGGTTGCAGGTCTTCACCTGCTGTTCGCTCGCGCAGGCCATCGATACGGTGAGCGCGAACCCCGCACGCCTGCTCGGCCTTGCCGGCAAGGGTGAGCTTGCCGTGGGAGCGGATGCCGACCTGGTGCTGCTGGAAGAGGGGCTTGCCGTCTGGGCAACGATAGTCGGAGGGAAGATCCGCCATCGCAGAGATTAATGCTGGCCAAACCTCCGCGCGCGTAAGGTTCCGCGGAGGTACAGGTGTACGGCGGCGCCGCGCCCACGCATTGTGGTGCTGGGCCAGAAAGAAGTGAGCCAATTCTGAGAGTCGGCCGCGCTAAGCGGTGCCCTGCACTCCACAAAAAACACAGGCCAACTCCGGAGAGTTAGCCTTCGCAGATGGCAATCTTGCAGTGGCGCATGGAGGGCGGATACCGCCGCTCGGATGCGCTGCAGGGCCGTCATGGGGCGCGCTAAAGCTCGCGGCTCCCCTGAGTCATTTGCCCTGCTACACCCCCGCTATCCTCCTCTTGTACTCCGCCAGTGCCTCGCTCAACCGCTCACGAGCCGTCGTGTCGCCGGGCACGTTGTGCGAGGGATGAATGTACAGGCGGTGCCCCTTTTCCACCAGCATCTCGGCCACGGTGGTGATGATCATCCACACGGCCGTAGTGAAGGCGATCGTGGAGATAGGTCCGACGTTGTCCACGTGGTTCTTCAACGGGACCACCGCATCACGCGCGGGCACACAGGTATCCACAACCACGTCGGCGATTTCAAAAATCTTTTTTCCGGAAGAGTGGCGGGTGGGCGCGTCCTTGAAGGCCTGGGCCGAACCGGTGGCCACCACCTTCATCCCCAACCTCTTGGCCTCCAGCGCAATGTCGATGTTCACGTTGTTGATACCTGAATGGGAGAAAATCCACATGGTGTCTCGGGGGTCGAAGGTGTAGCTGCGCATGATCTCCTTGCCGTAGCCTTCCACCCTTTCGAGAAACACGAACTGGTGCACGCCCATCTCGCCCACGATGTGGGTGAAGAATGACAGGGGCAGTTCGATCATTGGATGGAAGCCGACGAAGCCACCGATGCGGGGGTACATCTCCTCCACCGGCAGGGTGGCGTGGCCGCAGCCGAAGGTATGCACCCAGCGCCCTGCGCCGATGGATTCGGCCATGATCGCTGCGGCTTTCGTGATATTGTCGCGTTGCGTAGCAGCAATGTCATCCATGACCTTGCGTGCATGCGAAAGCCAGATGTCAGCCAGCATAGTGAGCTCCATATTGTCAGTTCGTCTGTACGGAACGTGCCAGGCGGCGACTCACCACGGTGAACAGCCCGCCCGCGCACACCAGGCCGATGGGGATAAGGAGGAATGAGACGCGCAGGCCGCGCGCGTCGCCGATCACCCCCGCCAGTGCCGGCAGAGCCATACCACCGGTCAAGGCCATCACAAAGGCGATGCTAAAGGCCGTACCGGAAAACCTCGGGTAGGCATCGCCCACAAAGCTCAGCACGGTGGGAAAAAGCCCGGCAAATCCTGCGCCGATCACAAAAAGGCCGACAAGCGCCACTCCCGGGGAACGAGCAAGCAAGGTGAGGAGTGCTCCAACCAGGGCAGTGGCGAGAGCAGCGCGCACTACCCGCGGCCGAGCCGCCGCCTTGAGCATCGTGCCCAGCACCAGGCGCGCCCCCACAAGCCCGAGCCAGTAGGAAACCAGATAGAGCACCGCCCTGTCCTGCCGGACGCCCAGTTCTTCCTGCAAGAACACTGCACTCCAGCTGCCCGTGGTGATTTCCATGCCGCTCTGGAAGAACAGCATGCCGCCGAGCAGAAGCAGCGTTGGTTGGCCCACCAGTCTAAGGGCATCACGGAGAGGGAAGCCTTGCGCGTGCTTCGGCTTCGGGAAGGGCACCGCCAGAGTGAACAGCAGAGGGACCGCCACGGCAGCCCCGGCGATGCCAATAACCCATTGATAGCTGGTTTGTGCGCCGAGCGCCCCGAGCAGCAACGGCACCCCCATGGCGCCGATGCCGAAGAAAACGCCCAAGAGGTTGAGACCGGCGCCGCGCCCCTCCTCACTGATCTCGGCCACCAAGGCGTTGGTCCCGCCATTGATCACCCCTCCACCGAATCCAATGAGAAAGACAAAGGCGCGCAGCACGGCCAGGGAAGGCGCCAGGGCGATCCCCTCGAACCCTATCAGGAGCAGAGCAGTGCAAAAGGCCAACAAGGCTTTGTAGCCGTAGCGGTCGGCGATCGGCCCAAAGACCACTGAGCCGCTCAGGATGCCAAAAGAAAGAAGGGCCATGAGCGACCCGGCCTCAGTCTTGTCGATGCCGAACTTGGGGATTACCTCTGGCAGGATTGCGCCCAGCGTGGTGAGCACCACACCGAACATCAACATTCCCAGACAGCACGCGGCAAACACTTGCGCTCGACGATAGCTCATGGCTTCCTCACGATGTTCTTTCTCTGGCTGCTAGCCAGGCGAGGCGTGCGGCGCCATAGAGTCCTGCCTCGCCGCCCAACGCCGACGCCACCAGCCGCACCTGCGTGATGCTGATCGGCTGCGCCCATAGATGTGCCTCTTCAGCAATGCGTTCCAAAAACTGCACGGCCGGCCCAAAAACCCCGCCGCCGAAGATGATCTGCTCCGGGTTGAAAAGGCTTACTAGGTTAGCCACTGCCATACCCCAGAAGGCGATGCACTGGTCAAGAACACGAGTAGCTAATTCATCTCCCTGGGCAAAGGCGGCAAAGACGTCCGGCGCAGCGAGCTGCTCCGGGGACTTCCCGCGCAGTGGCCCCTGGTAGTCGGATTCGCGGGCGAGGAGCTCGTGGGCAAAGCGGGCGATGCCTGCGCCCGAGGCATAGTATTCAAAGCAGCCGCACGTCTTGTACTCCGGGCGGTAGGGCCTGTCCAAGGCCAGCCAGCCTATGGCGCCGGCCACATCACCATGTCCGCGCAGCACGCGGCCGTCGACCAGTATGCCCGCACCGATGCCCGTGCCCACGGCCAAGAAAATGGCGTTTCGGCACCCCTTGGCTACTCCTTGCCAGGTCTCACCGAGGATGTACGCGGCGCGGTCGCTATCAATGGTCACCGCCAGCCGCGACGTGGCGGGTAAGGAGCAAATCTCCTCAAGGAGCGGGTACTCCTCCCACCCCGGGATGTTCGGCGCCCACACCCGACCGGTGGCAGCATAGTAGATGCCCGGCACCGACACCCCTATGGCCTGCGGCACGTAGCCGCCGTCTTCCGCAACCTTGAGCAGAGCGCTGATCTGGGCGCAAACGAGGGCCCCGACCTGACGACCGCTCCTTTGCTGCAAGGGCGCGACCTCTTTGTGCACCGCCTGGCCTTCTTCGGTGAAAAGGGCGGTGGCCAATTTGGTACCACCCAAGTCGAGTGCCAGCACAACGGGAGTCACTTTGGTCTGCCTCGCTCCTTTTCTTCCTGTTTGTCGCAAGAACTCGCGACAATATAGAAAAACGCCCGAGTGTTTGCAAGCAGAAAAAGGCCGAACCCGGCGTTTTCTGGGGTCGGGAATTGGGCCGTCTGCCCTTCGCACTCGCCTCGGTAGGTTTTCCTGCGCAGCGATTACTCGCGAGTCGGAGGTGCAGGAGAGCTGCTTTCCATCGCCAAGTCCGCTCAAAAAAACACTTGACTTTTGCAGCCGCCGTGGTTAAATTGCATGCGGTGGCAGCCTCATGAGCAGCTCGTCCTCTACGCATCGACAGGCTGGCCACGCAGTTTCTCCGAACAAGGCGTCGGGGTAGACAAGAGGCGACCTTGCTTCGTATCCTGCATGCGACAATCCCATCGCCACACCCCATTCGAGGGGGAGGAACTCTCCTCGCTTGCCCTTGCACAAGGAGTAAACCACGTTGCAATCGTCTCCATAGCACGGAGGAATCACATATGCTGCATAGACGTACTGTCCAGGGCTGGCTGGTCTCGCTGACCGGCCTGGTGACGCTGCTTTTCGTGTGCATATGTCCGCCTGCACAGGCAGCCAACGGAAAGATAGCCGGTCGCGTCTATGACGCGCAAACCAAGGAACCATTGCCTGGGGCGAATGTCATTGTTGAGAGCATCTGGCAGGCTGGCCGACCGGTGTCGCTCGAAGTCAAACTCGGGGCGGCAGCCGACCGCGAGGGGTACTTTGTCATCCTCAACGTACCTCCCGGCACCTACGACATCAGGGCGACGATGATGGGCTACGGGCCGCTGCTTAAGCAGCAGGTGCGCGTGAACCTGGACCGCACCACCACCGTGGATTTTGCCCTCACCACGCAGGTGCTGGAGATGGGAGCGATCGAGGTGGTTGCCGAGCGGGAGCCTATCCGCGCCGACGTCGCGGGCACGCAGGAGATTATCCTCACCCAGCGATTGGCAGAAACGCCGGTGATGCGCGTGGACGAGTTCGTCAACAAGATCAAGGGCGTGCAGCTTGTCGCCGATAATGACGGCCATGGCCTCAGCATCCGCGGCGGCGGCATCCGCGAGACTGACGTGCGCATCGATGGCATTTCGTTGCGCGACCCACGCTCGGAGAACTCCTACCTCTCACTCAACTCCACCTCCGTGGAAGAGCTGCAGGTGCTCACCGGTGGTTTCCAGGCAAAGTACGGCGGGTTCCGCTCTGGGTTGGTCAACGTGGTGACCAAAGAGGGGCGCCGCGATCGCTACTCGTTGTCTCTGCGCGTCGATGCCACGCCTGGCGGCCAAAGAAAATTTTTCGGCGTCAACCCTTGGAGCGACGAGTCGTGGATCTATCGGGTCTTTGCGGACACCAGCGAAACGGGCTACGCCTGGAAGGGCACCATCGGCGACACGACGGTGCCAGAGGAGTTGCGCTACTTCCGCGGCTGGAAGCACAAGAATGAAGGCAAGAGCAACTACGAAGCCATCGGCATCCCCCGTAACGCCAAGCTGACGCCGGAACAGAAGTTGGCCCTGTGGAAGCGCCAACACCCGCAGTATCGCTTCGCGGACAAGCCAGACGTCTTTGTGGAAGGCACGCTGACCGGCCCAGTACCGGGTGGCGGCTTGCCCCTGTTGGGCGCCTTTCTGGGCCGCACCACGTTTTTGGCTGGGTTCAAGTACGAGGACACACAATTCGCCTTCCCCCTTGGGCCACGCAACAACTATGTGGACTGGAATGGCCAGCTCAAGTTGACCACCACCTTCAGCCCGAGCATAAAACTCTCCCTGAACAGCATGTACGCTGAAGTTAACACGTTGACCGCCGGGCGGCCCAGCACTTTCGGCGGGGCGCTCATCGACAACTCCAGCCGCTTTAACTTCCTGAGCAGCACTGAGGCCTCGGTGGCCCAGCAGGCAGCCCTTCTCGGTGGAAGCAACGGTTTCGTGCAGATGTTCAACAAGAGCCGCCTGCAGTTCTACGACAAACGCCTGCTCGTGGGCGGTGCCAGGCTGACGCACACGCTGTCGCCCAAGGCCTTCTACACCGTGGACCTGCAGGTGGGCTACACCGACAACAAACTCACCCCGTTCGCCTTGGACACCTCGCGCGCCGACGCCTGGTTCATGTTGGACAGCACCTACCGGGTGTTGGATGTGCCCAACAAGGGCACTCCCAACGGCTCCACCAACTGGCTGACCGACATCACCAACATGTTCTGGCTGTACGGCGGTTTGCAGGCGGCAGACTCTTCCTACTCATGGTCGGCGAATCTCAAGGCCGACCTCACCGCCCAATTGGGCCGGCACCATCAGGTCGAGACCGGCATCAGTGTCGATTATAACTACATCTCGGTCAACTCTGGTACCTGGCTGCAGTCGGAGCAGAGTTGGACGCCCGACACCTGGCAGTACTACACGGCCAAGCCGCTGGAGATAGGCGCCTACTTCCAGGACAAGCTCGAATTCCAGGGCATGATTGCCACCTTAGGCGTGCGGGCCGACTACTTCAATCCCAACAAGAAGGCCTATCTCGTTGACCATCCACTGGACCCGGACTATGCCAACTTTTTCAACCTGGTCTACCAGTACTTACCGGGCAAGTTCGGCTCATGGGAGAAGTGGGTCAAGTTCCGCGAGATGCTGGATGAGCCGCCTGGCTGGCCAGCCACAGAGAACAAGACGCAATTGAAGCTCTCGCCGCGGGTGGGGGTCTCTTTCCCGATCACGGTGAACAGCAAGCTCTATTTCAACTACGGCCATTTCTACCAGCGGGCCAATCCCACCTTCCTCTACAACCAGGCGGTGATGCCGGGCGCTACCAATGTGCCATGTCCGGACCTGACCATGGCGCGCACGGTCGCCTACGAGTTCGGCTATGAGCAGAACTTCTGGAAGGACTTTTTGTTCAACGTCACGTTCTACTACAAAGACGTGAAGGATGAGCCGCTGTCTCGCTCCTATGTGGACTACTGGGAAGAACAGACGGTGCAGAAGTATTTCCCCGACTTTTACAAGGACATCAGGGGTGCGGAACTGCGCCTGGAGAAACGGCTCGGTCGCTTCTTCACCTTCTGGGGCAACTATGAGTACCGTCTGCAGACCACCGGCCGCACCGGGCTGGCCTACGTGTACGAGAACCGCCTGCGCGCCAGCGAGGAGGAGCGTTGGCCGAACATTGTCACCACCGACCCCAGGCCGTTGGCTCACGTCAACATCAACCTGCATACGCCCATGAATTGGGGGCCACGTCTGTACGGCCTCTGGCCGCTGAGCGGCATCTACGTCAACTTTTTCTTCGAGTGGCAAGACGGTGGTCGGCAGATCATCAATCCGCAGGA
>JACIZP010000342.1 GCA_014359355.1 Calditrichota bacterium
GGGTGACATCCACCCCGGCTCCGGCCAGACGATAGGCCAAAGTCATGCCGAGCATTCCACCCCCGACTATGGCAATCTGCTGTGGCATGTGGCTCCCGCTACGCAATGGCGCTCAGGCTGCGCACGAGGCGCGCCGGTGCGGAAAGACTTGGCGCCGGCAGCTGCAGGGCTTCCCGCTGCCAGACAATGGTGCGCCGCAGCCCTTCCTCCAGCTCAACCTTTGGCTCGTAGCCGAGCACCTTTCTTGCCCTGCTCACGTCCGGCACGCGCCGCATGACATCTTCATAGGGCCTGCCATTGAAGGACGAATAGGGAACGAAGTTGACTGCCAGCGACCTGCCCACGCCACACAGGCGGTGGATCAGGCGCGCCAGTTCGATGATGGCGATCTCCTGCTGCCCGCCAAGGTTGAAGATTTCGCCGTTCGCTTCGTCGCAAAAAATCGCCCGGAGCATGCCATCGACTATATCGGAAACGTAGGCGAACGTTCGCGTCTGCATGCCGTCGCCGTGGATGGTGACCGGCTCGCCTTTCAGTATCTGGCTGATGAAAACGGCTTGCGGACCGCCCCACCACGACAGGTGGTGGCGGGGACCGTAGGAGCCGAAGATGCGCAAGACCACCACGGGAATGCCATATTCCTCCTGGTAGGCGAAGGCCAAGTGTTCGTCAAAAAGCTTGGAGACGGCGTAGCTCCAGCGGGCCACTTTGCTGCTGCCGAACACGCTGTTGCTTTCCTCATGAAAAGGAAGAGAGGCGTTCTTGCCATAGACGTCTGAAGTAGAGGCGAGGATTACCTTAGCGCCGTTCTCGCGTGCCACCTCCAGCACGGCATGTGTGCCCTGGCTGTTGATCAGCAAGGTATCGATGCTCTTGCCATAGCGCGGGATCTTGAAGGCTGCCAGGTGCACAATGACTTCTGCCCCCTTGCAGCAGCGACGCAGCGCAGCGCGACGGCGCACGTCCTCACGGTAGAAGGCAAAGCGCGGATTGCCAAGCTGGTGCTCGATGTTCTCCATCCGGCCCATGGACAGATTGTCGATGCCCACCACGCGATGTTGCCCTTCCAACAGAGCGTCGACAAGGTGGGAGCCCAAGAATCCGGCACATCCGGTGACTGCGATCTTCATGACTGTACTCCGCTACGGTGAGGGCCAAACGGCGAAGGTGGTCCCCCTTGCCTACGCCTTTGCTTCTACTTCCGATGTCTCCTTTTTCTCAGGCGAGTCCGCGCGTCTTTCCTCGGCAGCATGCGCCTCCCGGGAAAGGCCGCGCCGGGAGCGGATACCGCTCAGCATGAGCCTTGCCCGACGGTACCCGGTGACCAGCGCCTGGAACGAACGCAAGGCCGCAGCGCGCACCACGTCTGGACTGCATTCGTATTGGCCAACATAAGAGGCATCTACGCCGTCTTTGCCAGCCAAGCCGAGCTTGAAATGATACCCGCCAGGATTCGTCACCGGGTCTATGCCACCGAGGTCGTACCAGTGGCACCCGCGTTCCTTCAGCAACGCAAGCGCGTGCCATTGCACCGCATAGGAGGCCCGCACTGCCCTGCCCTGTTGATTGCTCGCGGCCAGGAGCATGATTGCCTTGTCGCCCGTTACGGAAAGCACGGTGCCGGCGACGGTTTGCCCTTCCGCACGGCCCAACACGATGAGCTGCTTCTGCTCCGGCGGCAACGTTTCCTGGATGGCAGCAAACTCGTCCACCTCGGTGAACACGGCGAACCTCTTGCTCCTCAGCATCTCGCGATAGACCCTTGCGAACTCGGCAAAGAGCTGCGCGCCGGTGCCACTGCTCACCTCAACCCCAAAGCGCTTCTCAGCCTGATTGAGCTGATTACGCCAGCGCTGCAGCAGATTGCTCCGCAGCTCTTCCAGAGGCGGCGAAAGATCAAGAAGCAGCGTGCGCAGAGGCGGCACGAAGCGAGCCCGATGGTAACCTTCCTCTTCCAGAACGGCCAAGTAGTGATCCGGCTCGTCGACCGCAGCAAGATTCAGATTCAAGCGTAAGTTCAGCCCGCGTTCGCACACAAACTCGTTGCGCAACGCGCGCACTGCTTGGCGAAACACATTGAGTCGTTCGTCGACCCAACAGCGACGAAACAGAGGGCCATACCGCACGTATGCCACGCCCAACCCGAGGAATGGGGCTCTAAACACGCGCGCCTGCGCAGCGGCAACGGTCTGGCCGGACCGCTGGAGGACAAAGTGAGCCAAATTCTCTTCTCCCCAACGCACGGCGCCATACGCCCAGGTTTGATAGACGGTGAGGTCGGCGAAGCCCCCTGCCAGCGCGTCCCACTCCGGCTGGGAAAGCCTGGTTACAGACGAAGAAAACCCCGCTTCCAATGTTCGTAGGTTTGGCATTCCCATAGTCCTCATTCAACCGTAGCCACGCAGCAAGAGGATCGGCGAGAACACTGCCTCCTCTTTGCCGCAGCAACCAGGCTTTTGCGTGGGGCCACAGCCTTGCCGTTCACCTTCTTGGCACAGACATATGCCTTGGCGCGGGAGGCGGCCCCCAGCCAGCGGTAACATCCAAGCACCTTGAGGCGAAACTCCATCGGCCAGTCGCGGGGATCTGCCTTGACCCTGCCGAAGACAAACCTCGCCTCCTCGGGGGTCTGGCAGTCCGGGGAGATGGAGAAGCAGCGCGTGTAGCCAGCCTCTTTGGCCGCGGCAAGCACGCGAGCGTCATAGTCGCCATGGGGGAAACTCAGGAGGGTCACCCGCCGGCCTGTCTGTTCCTCGAGCACCCGCCGCGACTCCCTCAGCTCTCGCACAAGTTCCTTTTGGGGCAAAGTCGACAAACAGGGATGGCTCACCGTGTGGGAGCCCAGAAGTACCAACTCCTCGTCCAGAGCGCGCAGCTCGGCAAAGCTCATTACGTTGCGTCCCTGTTCACTGCAACCTTTGGCCATCTCCCACGCCGCAGCACGGTCCACAAAAGCGGTGGGCACGAACACTGCCGCCGGAATACCGCGTGCCCGTAGCACAGGCAGCGCCGTGTCTCGAATTTCGGCCAGGGCGTCGTCAAAGGTGACCGCAAAGCACCGCCGGCCATGAGGAAGTGTTGTAGCAGTCGGCGGCACCGGCACGGCCCAGCGCAAGGCCATGGCCATCTGCCGGGCAAAAGTCGAGGCGTATTCTTCGGGCACGCTATGGTAGTACAGCACCACCCATCTTGCCGGGCGGGGCGCACCGACGAGCCTCCTCGTGGCATCGCGCAGCAAGTCGAAAGCTAAAACGGCAAGGCTGACCAACACTCGGAACAATCGCTTAAGCATACTGTGCCTTTCTTCGCAAGAAAGCGTGGAGCCGCGCCATCTGCCGGCTACGGAGGTGGCTGACAAAGTGCCCGTCCACCGGGCGACGTCGGTGGCGGGCCGCTGCCCAGAGATAACCGCTTAGGCGCACAACGCTCCCGGCAACCAGCGGAGGCTCGCCAAGGCGGCGCGCGAACTTGCCCAACTCGAACAGCGGATGGTACCCCACGGCATAGTCGGCTTCACCTTGGTGGAAGCGCGCCGCAAGCAGTCGCCCCTGCCCCGTGCTGGAACGTCGGTGATGCCAGGCCTGGAGTTCTGGGAATGACCTGACCTCCCACCCGTGCATCCGGGCCATTTCGCTGGCAACGGTGTCCTCGTGCGCGTGCGGCAGCGGCAGGTAGCCGCCGATTGCCTCGAAGCAGGCGCGACGAAACATCTGAATGGCCCCCGCCACATACTCGGGACTGTTGCCGTAGCGAGGCCGAAACACTCCTTTGTCGGCTTCGAGAATCACCCCACCGGCAATGCCCAATCGCGGCTCGCTCCGGAAAAGCGCCAGAAGACGCTCGTAATAGGTCGGCTCCAGGGTGATATCCGCGTCAAGTACACCGACAAAGGCGAACGGCAAGGCCCGCAGCTCTTCGTAGCCTGCTTGAATGGCGCGAACCTTCTGCGCAAACCCGTCTCCAGAGGGCGCAAGGCTGATCAAGCGGATGAACGAGTGCCGCCGCGCATTTCTCGCGACCACCTCCCGCGTGCGGTCTGTGGAGCCGTTGTCGACAATCACCCACTGCGCCGGAAGAACGGTCTGCCGGGCGACGCTGACGATGGCGCGCTCGATGAAATGCTCTTCGTTGCGCGCGGCGGTGATCAGCACATACATGCCGTTTCTGTCTCCCAATGGCCTGCCCATCTCAGGCTCCCGCCGGAATGTATTCGTGCCGCAGGCGGTCGGCAACCGCCAAGTAGAAGACCCAAAGCAAAGTCACCGGACCCAGGCGAGTTCCCATTACCGACTCGGTGACCGAGTGAACCATGATGATCGTGAAGACGACCGCCGCCCGCAAAGCCATGCCCTGGGGAGCCACCCTCTCCAGCGGTCGATAGCGGACCAGCCAGCGTGCAAAGAGCACCACCATGGCGACGAAAGCCAACAGTCCGACTATGCCGGTCGTAAGCGCCACTTCCAACACCGTGTTGTGGGCATTGGCCGCGTAGAAGCCGATAAGGTCTCTGCCGTCGTTGAGGACCATGCGGCTTGCGCCAAAACCATGGCCGAACACTGTCGTCAATGGGTCGGCCAAGATCTTTTGCACTGCCAAGGGCCAAATCTCCGCTCTGCCAGTCAGGCGCGTCACCGTTGCAAGAGAAGTGGTCCGGTTAAAGGCCAGCGCTGCATCCACCACGCCTTTCACGTTGAGTGAAAGGAGCAGGCCCACCAGCACCACTACTGCACTAACGCCAGATAGGAGCGCCCAACGCACATGGTAGCCCTCCAGTGGGCGCTTGCTCTGTACCAACCACGCACGCACCAGCCCGCCGATGGCCAGGCTCACCATCGCATTGCGTGACCAGGACAGCGCCACGATTGCCACCAACAACACGCGCAGCAGCCAGAGGAGTGCTCGCTTCCCCCCAATTGCCGGCACGAACGACAGCCAGAAGGCCAAGGAAGCGCCAAAGCCGAGGGCGTTGGCATGCGTCACGCCCATGCCCAGACGTGTCGGCCCCTCCGCGCCATATGCCTCCTGGAGCTGGGGAGCAAGCACCCCGATCAGGGCGTCTTTGATGAGCAGCAAGACCATCACGAACAGCCAGGTCCGTTCTATGCGGAGCAGGTCGCGTTCGTCCGCACTGGCCACCAGTCCTATGGTAAGCGCCACACCGCCAGCCAGGAGCACCCAATAACCGAGCACCAACGTCTTGTGTGGCGTGAAAAGCGCAGACAAGGCCGCAGCGCCCACATAGGCCGCCACGGCGGTAGTTGCAGGCCCGCGCCACTCACCTCGGGCCAGCAGCAAAACGCCGATGGCCCCTCCGAGCATGCAGGCGGCAAGGCGCGCCGCAACGAGCCAGTCCATCTGGGCGGCCTCCTCGATCGCGCGTACGCGCAGGTAGGTGCCGGTCAGCACCATGATCGCCACCCAGAGCACCAGCCCCAGAGCGAAAAGCGATGGGCTTGATGTGGTCTGGCCCGAGCTCCTATGCCGCATGTTCGGCCAACTCCTTTTTCTGCCACATGCGCAGGTCAACTATACCCAACTCCCTCGCACCATAGAACGTAGCAAAGATCGCCAAAGCCGCAAGCGGGTAGAAGAAGCCCGCAGGCAGGTGGCTCGCCGCCCAGATGAGTGCCGTCCCTCCCAGAAAGAGAGCCACGGTCCAGGCGAGGCGCCGCCCGTGGAGCTGAATGGGTACACACCTCATGCCCACGGCGAGCAGCAGCACCCCAATGGCAACGTGCGCCACGTCATAAACCAGCACCGCCGCGTGCATGCCCCATAGACGGATGAGCCACACATTCAAGCCAATGCTCGCCACCGTGACGCCGCTCACGATTGCTGCCGATACCCGAGTCTTGCCTCGCAAGAAAAGCAACGATTCGCCCACATACTGCAGGCCGATGCAGGCGACGCCTGGCAAGAGCGCGAACGCCACCCCATAACCTGCACCGTACTCTGCGGGAGCAACAACGTGGATCAAGTCCCTGAATACAAAGACGATGCCCATGGCGACAAAGCCAAACGCCAGCAACAGATGGATGAGCGCCTCGCCGATGAAACGGCGTAGGAATGGCGAATCCAGCACGCCGTAGACCGCAGGCTCATAGGCGAGCTGAAACGGCAGAATGAGCGTGATCACTGCAATCTGCGCAATCTTGAAGCCCAGCGAGTAAACCGCCACTTCCTCCAGGCCAGAGAAGACGCTCATGGCATAGAGGGCGGAGCTATCCAGGGCCAAGTCACCTGACATGGCAAAGATGAGCGGAAATCCGAAGCGCACCAGGCGCCGCATGGTGGGCTGGTCTACCGCCAAGCCGGTGATCCTCGCAATCACCAGGCTTACCACGACCCACATAAGGCCGTAGCTGACCACATAGGCCCACAACACACCCTTGAGCCCCGCGTGCAACTGAAGAAGGAAAAGCACCGTGCTCGACGCAAGCAGCAGAAAGACGACCCCGTTCAAGGCTACAAAAGCACTGCCCTTGTTCCTCGCGCGAAAATAGGAAACGGTGAGCATCCACAGCGTTTGCGCCAGAGCCGCCATGCAGACGAGCAGGACAAAGGGTCCTGGCTGGGCGGTATGCAGTACTGCGGCGAAGAGCGGCTTGAGCAGAGTCATGGCAACTGCCGTGACAGCAACCCCACCGGCCGCCACGAGCGCATAGGCACTGCCGAGCAGTCGGCCCAGTTGTCCCTTCTCAGCAAATTCGGCGCAAAAGCGCATGAAAGCGGTGCGAACACCCAGCCCCATGATGATGCCGAGCACCTGCATCGTGAGCAGCAAAGTGGCCAAAAGGCCATACTCCTGCATCGGCAACGTATGGGTGTAGAGCGGGATGAGCAAGAAGGCCCCGGCCCGCAGTCCAGCGTTGCCAATGGCGTAGACGAGCGTCTCCCTTGCCAGACCGCGCAGTCTCATGCTGCTTTCTCCAAACGGGCTGGTGATTTCTCTCTGCCCTGCTTCGCCGAACCGGCGTTCTTGCTCGGTGCAACGTCCCGCCCCTCCGGGAGGACGGCCAGCACCTCCTCAATCACTCGTTCCAGTACCGGGCTCCGCGCCGTTCGCCCCAAAGGCGCAACCTGTCGCCGCGCGACCCGGATTTTCGACCTGACGTCCTCCTCACTGGCAAGAAGCACCAGTCGCCCTTGCTCGGCCAGGGATCGGTCCACCGCACCAATCCGGCCACGGAAAATGCTATAAACCGGCACGCCCAGCGCAGCGGCCTCGCGGTTCATTGTCCCCCCTCCGCTCACCACGAGGTCTGCATTCCAGATGAGGTTGAGCCCGTCCAGCACCTTGGACGGCAGGATAATGCGTCCGGCTGCTATGAGGTGCGGCCATTCACGCCTCAGCTCCTCCTCCTGATGGAGGCTGCGCACCAGCACCACCATCTTCACCTGTGGCTGTGAGCCGAGGAAATCGATGACGGCATCAAACAGCACCTCCGCCGCGGCGTTGTGGTAGTGAGCCTCTGTAGCAGGCGGCCTAATTGCCGCGAGCACTTCATCCTCACCCACGCCCAGTTGCGCGCGGAGCCGGGGGTCTGGCTGGAAAAACGGCACATAGATGTCTTCCTTGATGCCAGGATAAGTGCTCACCGTTCGGGCATGCTTCCTAAGAGGAGCAACGGGCACAACTTCTGGCACGAGGATCTTCGTCGCCCGCAACCACGGCAACAACTGCACGTGCTCATAGTCCACCATCACGACCCACGGCATGCGCAGAACTGCGGCCAGAAGCATCTGGGAGCGCGAACCATGCGACAGGGCCAGAGCAGGCCTCTCTCGGAGGACGACTGGGGCGAGCTGGAGCGCCCGCACCACCAGGCCAACAACCTTCAGGCTCTTGTGCCGACCGTAGTGCCGACCCAAGCGCTGATAGCTCAGACCTGCACGTTCAGCAAGGCCGCATACCTGAAAGCAGTCCCTGGCCGTGATAAGCACCCGGTATCCCCTTCTCTCCAACTGGTGAATGACCGGGGTGAAGAGCACCACGTGCGGCGAATTGTCCAAGTCGATCCAAATCACTGGCCCCACAGATTTGTCCTCTCCCGTAGGCACTGCATTGCCCTCGTAGGCCTTTTCGCGTTAGCACAGCTCGGTGGCCTCCTCTCGGCTCTGCCAAGCGAGAAAGCCACTCCTTCACACGGCGATGGCGTATCTCAAAGCTTCTTTCATGACGAAAAGCTCGATGGCCCGTGCCACGTACTCGATCTGCTGGTGCGTGAGCTCCGGGTACATGGGCAGCGACAGAAACTGCCGCGCGCACCGTTCCGCCACCGGGTAGCTCCCTTCACCCAGGCGAAGGAAGCGGTAGGCTTCTTGGAGGTGGATCGGCACCGGATAGTGGATACCGCAAGCAATGTCGCGCTTGGCAAGATACTCCAGCATGGCATCGCGCTGCTCCGTCCGGATCGCGTACACGTGGTAGACGTGCTGCCCATAAGGGGCCTCGTAAGGGACAAATAGCGCGGTGTTGCCAGAGAGAAGGCGTTGATACGTTGCGGCGTGCGCGCGACGAGCCTTGTTCCACTCCGGCAGGTAGCGCAACTTCACACTTAGCACGGCCGCCTGGATGCCATCCATGCGGTCGTTCCAGCCCAGCAGGCGGTGGTAGTACTTCTTCGCCTGGCCGTGGTCACGGAGCATGCGGATACGCTCGGCAAGACCCCGGTCGTTGGTGACCACCGCACCTGCTTCCCCGTAAGCACCCAAGTTCTTCCCCGGGTAGAAACTGAAGCATCCTGCATCTCCGAGTGACCCAGCCTTGCGGCCCTTGTACTCGGCGCCGTGTGCCTGGCAGGCATCTTCCACCACGTACAGGCCATGTTCGCGCGCCACCTCCATGATCGGGTCCATGTCGGCCATCTGACCAAACAGATGCACCGGGATGATCGCCTTGGTCCGCTTGGTGATAGCCTGTTCCAGGAGCGCTGGGTCCATGGTGTAGGTGCGCTCGTCGACGTCGACAAACACCGGGGTTGCGCCGCAAAAGGAAATGGCCTCTGCGGTGGCGATGAAGCTATTGGGCACGGTGATCACCTCGTCGCCAGGCCCCACGTTCAAAGCCTTCAGCGCCAACCAGAGCGCCGAGGTGCCGCTGCTTACGCCCAAGGCATATTCGCACCCACAGAATGCGGCAAATTCTTTTTCGAACTGTTCCACAAATGGACCGCCTGCAAAGGCAGTCTGCTCCATCACCCGCTGCACCGCCTCCCTGACCTCCTCACCGATGGATTGATACTGGGCCTTCAGGTCAAGAAAGGGTACCTTCATTGTGTTGCTCCTCTCCATTAATGCGACGCAGCACTCGCGCCGGATGCCCGGCAACGATACTATTGGCTGGGACGTTGCGCGTCACCACGCTCCCTGCCCCAACAATGGCATTCTCCCCGATGGTCACGCCACAGAGAATGGTGGCATTGGACCCGATCGAGGCGCCTCGTTTCACAAGTGTCGGGACCACCACCCAGTCCTGCTCGGTCTGCATCTGGCCGTCGGCGGTGGTTGCGCGCGGGTAGCGGTCATTGATGAACACCACGCCGTGGCCGATGAAGCAGTTGTCCTCGATGGTCACCCCTTCGCAGATGAAGGTGTGACTGGAAATCTTGCAGTTCCTGCCAATTCTGGCCCCTTTCTGAATCTCCACGAAGGTGCCGATCTTCGTCCCATCGCCGATCTCA
>JACIZP010000343.1 GCA_014359355.1 Calditrichota bacterium
CCGAACTTCTCTTTCTGGATGGTGAGCTGAAGGGATATTCGGTGAGTGGTACCAAGTTGGTCGTGACTCAAGCAGGCATAGTCGACGTCCAGCTGGGGTAGCCGCACCCCCACGCCGAAGGCAAGATGACCCACATCGCTGCCGATACGCAGGGCGACCATCTGGCGAAAGGCGTACTCCAGGCCAAAGTGAAAGTCAGCGCTCGCGCGTCCGGCATGGAGTTGTGCTGCCGTCTTCCGCCCCTCGAACTTGACACCGACGTCGCATGCCGGGACAATCACACCCCGCAGCCAGCCCAACGGGAGAGGGTAGGCGACTCCCAATCTGAGGGTTGGCAACAACAGCTCGCGGGTGCCTGTGGAGTCCCAGACGAGCACCGTCGTGGTGACATCCTGCACCACTCCTCCCACAAGCAGGCGCTCCACGGGATTCCAGCGCACCCCCACGTCGAAGCCAAGCCCCCATGCGTCAAAGTCGCCGACGCTCTTGTGCACGACCTTGGCGCTGACCCCGTACCAAAGGGACTCGCTCCGTGCCCGGGCCACCGACAGTAGCCACGCCCACTCGGCGTCGTTCACGTACTTGTCAATCTGGGGGGTATTGCGCACGAGCACGCCGTTTTCGCTGTACAACTCCCCCAGCGCTCGCTCCGGATTTCGCAGCCTGGTGGTGATGGGGATATCGTCCACTGCCGTGCGGGTGACGGTGAGGGCAACGGCCAACGTGCGGCCCACGGGCGCGGCAGCACCGAAGTAATCATAGTTCACCACGCCGGCAAAGCGCTCCGCGTGCATGGCGGCAAGCTGGGGATAGGCCAACCCCATCAGCCCGGCAGGATTCCAATGCCCCGCAGTGACGTCGCTGGCGACGGCCACATGGGCACCCCCCATGCCCAAGGCGCGGGCTCCCACCCCGATGCTCATGGACTCGCCGGCGTACTTGGCCACGCGCCACTGGCCGGCGTACCCCCCACCTGCGGCACCGAGGGCCATCACCAAGGCTATGACTGTGCGTCGTCTCACTGCTCTCACCTCGTGATCACTAGGCTTTCTCTGCCCCTGCTGGCCGTCAATGTACAAAAACAGTGGGGCAAAATCAAGGCCTTTTGCGCTGCGGCATAAGAAGAAACAAGCCCTTACGAATTCTCCCCGTCCAATTTCTTCTTCAGCTCGGACAGCTTGTTGAGGGCCTGGAGCGGGGTGAGGTTGTCCAGGTCGATCCTTCGCAGCTCGTCCGCGAGGTACCTTTCCTGGGCTGCGAAGATATCCAGCTGCAGCTGACGCGCTGCCTCCTCACCCGAAGCGCTGCGCCGCACGGCCAACTTGGGCTGTTCCGAGGGGGTGAGGGCCTCTGCCTCGAGGTTGGCCAGTATCTCCTTCGCCCGCTCGATGACCTCCCTGGGCAGCCCTGCCAGCTGTGCCACATGAATGCCGTAGCTGTGGTCGCACCCCCCTTCGACAATTTTCCGGAGAAACACCACGCGGTCGCCCCACTCCTTAACCGCGACGTTGTAGTTCTTCACTCGCGGCAGGATCAGGGCCAGTTCCGTCAGCTCGTGGTAGTGGGTAGCGAACATAGTCTTGGCTGCCAGGCGCGGCGTGTTATGCAGGAATTCCGCCACTGCCCAAGCGATCGACAAACCATCAAAGGTGCTTGTGCCGCGTCCGATTTCGTCCAGGAGGATCAGGCTACGCGGCGTGGCGTTGTTCAGGATATTCGCCGTCTCGTTCATCTCGGTCAGGAAGGTGCTCTCCCCGCCCGCAAGATTGTCTGAGGCCCCCACCCTTGTGAAAATCTTGTCCACCAGACCGATGCGCGCCTCTTTGGCCGGGACAAAGCTCCCCATCTGCGCCATGATGACGATCAACCCCACCTGGCGCAGGTACGTCGACTTGCCCGCCATGTTCGGCCCGGTGATGATGAGGATCTGATCGCTGGTGCTGTCAATGAACAGGTCGTTGGGGACAAAGGCCTGTCCAGCTGGCAGGAGGCATTCGATGACCGGGTGGCGGCTCTCCTTCAAGACAATCGCTGTGGACTCGTTGATCTGTGGGCGCACATAGCGGTTGCTGACCGCCACGTCGGCCAAGCTCGCCAAACAGTCCAGTTGCGCCAGCAGCCGGGCGTTCTTCTGCACGGCCTCCGTCTCCAGGGCCACCCGCTTGCGGAGCTGGTCGAAAAGTTCGTACTCCAGCACCGCCATCTTCTCCTCAGCCCCCAGGATCTTCTCCTCATACTCCTTGAGCTCGGGGGTGATGAAGCGCTCTGCACCCACGGTGGTCTGCTTGCGCACATAGTCCGCAGGCACCTTCGACAAATGCGGCTTGGTGACCTCGATGTAGTAGCCGAAGACCTTGTTGTAGCTGACCTTGAGGGAGGGGATGCCGGTGCGCTCCCGCTCGCGTGTCTGCAGCTTGGCGATCCAATCCTTACCCGAGAAAGCAATGGCCCGCAGTTCATCCAGCTCGGCATTGTACCCGGAGCGGATGATGCCGCCTTCCGTGACCAGCAGCGGCGGGTCGTCGACGAGGGCGCGCCTGAGTTCATCGACCAGGGGGCCGAGTTCCTCCAGCTGCTCGTGTATCTCTCGGAGCAGGGCACTTTCCAGCGAGCCGCACGACGCCCTCACTTGCGGGATGAGCGCCAAAGTGCGCATGAGTGCCTGCAGATCGCGGGCATTGGCGCGCCCGGTGTTCACCTTGGCCATCAGCCGCTCCAGGTCCCCGACGCGCCGTAGCTGGTCCCGAATCTTCTGGCGGAGATCCCCGTGGGCGACCAATTCCTCCACGGCATCCAGTCGGCGGTCAATGGCCTGTTTACTGGTCAATGGGCGAAGTAACCACTGCACCAGCATCCTCCCGCCCATGGGGGTGAGCGTTCTGTCGATGACCGACAGCAGGGTGGCGCGCGTGGCGCCAGGATTGAGGGGTGTCACCAGTTCCAGATTGCGCCTCGTCGAGGCGTCCAGGCCGAGATACTCGGCCTCATTGAGGCGTGACAGGCGATTAAGGTGGCGGAGTTCGCTCTTCTGGTTTTCCTTCAGGTAGTGGACCACCGCGCCCGCCGCAGAGACGCCCACGTCCAGATCCTCGCAGCCAAACCCCCGCAGCGAGGTGGTGCCAAAGTGTTGCGTCAGGAGCTCGTAGGCGTAGTCACGATGAAAGACCCATTCCTCGCACTTTGACACCATGGCCGGCCGCGCTGGGCCCAGTTGTTCCATAACGTAGGGCAATTGCTCCTCGCTGACCAGCAGCTCGGCCGGTTCGGCACGGACCACCTGTTCTTTGAGCTGAGCCAGAGGGAACTCGCCCGCGACAAAGTCCCCGGTGGATACATCCGCGGCGGCCAAGCCGCACTTTTCGCCCTTGAGGTACAGCGCCACCAGAAAATTGTTGCGCTTCGTGTCCAGCAGGCTATCACTGAGCACCGTGCCCGGGGTGACCACCTCAAGGACGTCCCGCTTGACTACCACCTTCGCCTTCTTGGGGTCTTCGACCTGCTCGCAGATGGCCACCTTATAGCCGGCCTTGACCATCTTGGTGAGATAGGCATCCAAGGCGTGGTGAGGGAAGCCAGCCAACGGCACATTAGCCGCCTTGCCGTGGGCCCGACTGGTGAGGGCGATGCCGAGCACCTGCGAGGCGATCTTGGCGTCGTCGTAAAACATCTCGTAAAAGTCGCCCATGCGGAAAAACAGAATGGCGTCCTTGTACTTCGCCTTGAAGCGCAGGTACTGCCTCATCAGGGGAGTCTGTGCGTCCAAGGTAGGCAGCGTTGTCCCAGTTGGTTTGCCAGTGTCACTCATGGGAGAGGTCTTGTTGCACAAGAAAGAAGCGGCGGCCTCACACCGAGCGTAGATCTTCGCCCCAGTGGAGTTTCAGCCGTAGCACCTCGTAGAAGCGCCTGCGGCGCGTTGCCACCCAGCGCACCGCATAGTCGGCGGCGCGGATCTCCACCTCCTGCCCCTTGCGGAGCACGCAACCGATCTGGCCGTCCGCCGTGAGGTTTGCTTGCTGGTCCTCGGTGGCCACCGTCACCCTCACCACGCTCTCGGGCGGAATGACTACCGGCCGCGCACTCAGCGAGTGCGGACACAAGGGGGTGATTACCAACACGCGCATGGTCGGAATGACGATGGGCCCGCCAGCCGCCAAAGAGTAGGCGGTGGAGCCAGTTGGCGTGGCAACGATGAGCCCATCAGCGATGTAGGTGTTGAGGTAGACATCATCCACGTGGGTGGTGATTTCGATAATCCGCGGCGAACCTCCGCGGTCAATCACCACATCGTTCAGGGCATAGAACACCCGGTCCGGCTCCTCGGCTACTGCGGCGCGCAGGAGCATCCGCTCGATAATGTCATACTGCCCGGTCAACAGATCTTCCAGGCAAGGATAAAGCTCTTCGATACGCACGTCGGCCAAGAACCCCAATCCGCCGAGGTTCACGCCCAGGATTGGCACTCCAAGGTGGCCCACGGCGCGCGCCACGGCCAGAAAGGTGCCATCGCCGCCAAAGGCAATGACCACGTCGCTGCGCCGGCCCAGCTCTTCGATCTCCAGCCAGCAGGAAGGGGCCACCCCAGGGTCAACCACCTCGCGGATGTCCTTTGCCAACACGAAGGGCGTGCGGCGCTTGCCCAGCCACCGCACCAGGCGCGGGATCACCTCCTTGACCATGGGCTTGGTAATATTGGCGACAATGCCCAGAGTCATCGCTTCGTCGCCCTCTCAGCTCGCTGCCCGTACGGTTCGTGGCGCGGCAGTACGCATTGCTTCCTGCCACGTGGCCAAAACCGTGCGCGCAATGCCATCAGTGTCTAGGCCCAAGTGCGCGTAGAGTTCCTCGCGGGTGCCGTGGGGGACGAACTGATCGGGAAGGCCGAGGCGCACCAAGCGCACGTCGTGAAAACCGTGGTCTGCCAGCCACTCGGCCACCGCACTGCCAAAGCCACCGACCACCGTGTTGTCTTCCACCGTGACCAGCACAGAGTGATGGCTAGCCACCTGGCGAAGCATCTTCTCGTCCATCGGCTTCACGAAGCGCACGTTGACCACCGTGCAGGAGATCCCTTGCTCGGCCAGGCGCTCGGCCGCTTCACGGCAGCGATAAACCAGAGGGCCAACGCCCAACAGGGCAACATCATGACCGCTGCGCAGCCGCTCGCTGCTGCCGATGGGGATGCTCTTGTGGCCCTTGCTCAGCGGCACGCCTTCTCCTTCCCCGCGCGGGTAGCGCAGGGCAAAGGGGCCCTGGTGGTCCACTGCCGTCCAGAGCAGGTCCTTGAGCTCATTCTCGTCCTTGGGCGCTGCCACCACCAGATTGGGCACGCTGCGCAGGTAGGACAGGTCGAAGGAGCCATGGTGGGTCGGCCCGTCGTCGCCCACCAGCCCACCGCGATCCAAGGCGAAAACGACCGGCAGGTTCTGCAAGGCAATGTCGTGGATGATCTGGTCATAGGCGCGTTGCAGAAAGGTGGAATAGATGGCCACCACCGGCTTCAGTCCTTGCACCGCCAGGCCCCCGGCAAAGGTCACGGCATGTGCTTCCGCAATGCCCACATCGAAAAAGCGCTCCGGAAAGGTCTGGTGAAGGTAACAGAGGCCCGTACCCAGCTCCATTGCCGCCGTAATCCCCACCACCTCGGGGCGCTTGGCTGCTATCTCCACCAGGGTCTTGCCGAAAACTTCTGTGTAGGTGGGATTCTTGCCCGACTTGGCTGCATCGCCGGTGACCTTATTGAAGGCGCCAAGCCCGTGGAAACGGGGAGCATCCTTCTCCGCAGGCAGGTAGCCCTTCCCTTTGGTGGTGAGCACGTGGAGGAAGATGGGCCCTTTCAGTTGCCGCACTTCCCGCAGCACCCTTACCAGGAGGGCAATGTTGTGCCCATCGATGGGGCCGAAGTAACGAAATCCTAACCGTTCGAAGAGCAAGCCAGGCACGATTAGGGCCTTGAGCCCCTCTTCCATGCGCCTGACCGCCGTGCGGATATGTCCGCCCAGGTGGGAAAGCTTGCCGGTGAGCTCCCAAATGTCCCGCTTGAGCACATTGTAGGCCGGCGCGGTGATGAGCTGCGTCAGGTATTCAGCCAGTGCGCCGACGTTGCGGGAGATGGACATGCGGTTGTCATTGAGGATGACGATGAGGTCGCGCTTCAGGGCACCGGCGTTGTTCAGGCCTTCAAAGGCAAGGCCACCGCTCATGGAGCCGTCGCCAATGACGGCCACCACTGCGTAGTCGTCGCCGGCAAAATCGCGGGCGCAGGCGATTCCCAGAGCGGCGGAGATGGAGGTGCTGGCGTGCCCGGTGCCGAACACATCGTAAGGGCTCTCTTCCCGCCGGGGGAAGCCACTAATGCCGCCCCATTGGCGCAGGGTGGCAAACTGCTCTCGCCTGCCGGTGATGATCTTGTGCGGGTAGGCCTGGTGGCCCACGTCCCAGATAATCTTGTCGCGCGGCGTGTCGAAGGCGTAGTGGAGGGCAAGCGTCAGCTCAACAACCCCGAGGCTGGGCGCTAAATGGCCGCCGGTGCAGCTCACCGTGGTGATGATGAAGTCGCGCAACTCCCTCGCCAACTGCGACAACTCCGGGATGTCAAGCTGCCGAAGATCGGCGGGCGAGTTGATCTTGGGCAGGATGCGGTACGCCCCTCTCTCGTCCTGCATGGCCGTGCCGTGTTCCTGGTTAGACAAGCTCGAGTTGGAAGCCATCGTCCTTCTTGACGAGCATCTTCAGTTTGGCCTCGGCCTCTGCTAGCCGTGCCTCGCAGAACTTGGCAAGCTCCATTCCCTCCTCGAAAAGCCGCAGCGATTCTTCCAAGGAGGTATCACCGCGCTCCAAGATCTGCACAATCTCTTCCAGACGCTGCATCGCGCTTTCAAATGTCTTCTTGCCGGTCATGTTCTCCTCAGCGCCGTTCGTCTGCCCCCGCGCTGCGGGGAAAAACGCCTTTGAGCTCTGCCTCTGGCTCCACCTTGGTCACTTGGGCCGCAATCCTCCCGCGGAAGAGCTGCACGCCCACTGCTTCGCCTTCCGCGACCTGCGCACCGGTGCGCACCACCTCGCCACTGTCCAACCGGAAGCAGATGGCGTAGCCCCTGGCCAGCACCGCCTGCGGCCCCAAGGACTCCAGCCGCATGGCCAAGCCTTGCTGCCGCTGTCTGGACAAAGCCAGCAGGTGGGAAATGCTGGTCGAAAGCATGCGGGTCACGTCGTCGAGCCGCTGCTGGTGCTGGTGGACAATGTCCTCTGGCCGGCGGAAACCGTAGCTGGCGCGAACAGCGTTAAGTCGTTCCCGGCCGCGACTGAGCTGACTGGCGATGGCCTGATAGGCCCGCGCGATGTGGGCGCGCAGATTCTGCGCCAGCTGTTGACGGTCCGGAACCACCAGCTCCGCCGCAGCCGATGGCGTAGGGGCGCGTAGGTCCGCCACAAAGTCGGCAATGGTAAAGTCCACCTCGTGCCCCACGGCCGACACCACCGGAATGCGCGAGGCGTAGATGGCTCGGGCAACAATCTCTTCGTTGAAGGCCCAGAGATCCTCCAGTGAGCCACCCCCTCTGCCGACGATGATCACGTCCACCTGGCCGTACTCGTTGAACTCGGCAATGGCGCGCGCGATGTCCTCGGCGGCACCCTCGCCCTGCACCAACACCGGGCGTAGAATCAGCTCAATCCCCGGGAGCCGTCGCCTGCTGATGTTGAGAATGTCCTGGAGCGCGGCGCCCGTGGCACTGGTCACAATACCGACCCGCTCAGGAAACCGCGGAATGGGCCTTTTCCGCTCCTCGGCAAACAGCCCCTCCTGGCGGAGACGGTTCTTCAACTGCTCGAAGGCAAGCTGCAGCTCTCCCACCCCGGCGGGCTGCAGCCGCAACACGTCGAGCTGGTAGTTGCCCCTCTTCTCATACACGGTCACCCGCCCCTGGACGAGCACTTTCATGCCGTCTTCGGGGATGAAGCGCAGCCCCGCGTTGCGGCCCCGCCACATGACCGCGGCAATCTGCGCATTCTCATCCTTCAGGGAGAAGTACATGTGCCCGGACGTGTGCAGCTTGAAGTTGGAGACCTCGCCTTCGACCCACACCACAGGAATCGTGGTCTCTAGCAGCACCTTGATCTCCCGCGTCAGCTCAGACACCGTGTAAATGTACGTTTCGCCGACGCTGAGCTCGGGACTGACTTCCGGCAATTGCTCTTCTTGCACCGCGATTCTCCCCACACTACCTCAGACCACCCCAGACCAGCATCTCCCGTGGCCCCGACTCCCGCCACAGGCAAATAAGGGCCAAGCGTCTGCCTCAGCCCTCATTGCGAGCGTTGCCAGCGGCCAGGGGTGCCGTCTGCACGGCAGCTGCCGCAGCGTGCCTGTTGTGTGGACCACTGCTCTCCTCCTCTGAGGAGCCCCATGCGGGGCGCTCCTAGCGGAGTTTCTTCTTATGCCTGTTCTTCCGCAGCCGTTTCTTGCGTTTGTGGGTTGCGATCTTGTGTCGTTTCCTCTTCTTGCCGCAGGGCAAACGTGCTCACCTCCTTCACTTTGGTGACTGACTATGTGCTTTACCTAAATGTCGCTTGTCTGGTTTGGCGAAGCCGGTGCAGCGCCGTCCATCCCCGTCCCTGGCGTCTCCTGCTTTGCTCTTGGCCCTCTCGCCACCGCCTCGCGAAGCTCCTCGGCCGGGCGAAAATAGGGTGCCTTCCGCGCCGGAATTTCCACCAATTCCTTCGTCACCGGATTGCGGGCCCTCCGCGCCTGGCGATCGGCCACCAGAAAAGTGCCAAAGCCGCGCAGCGTCACGCTCTGCCCGTGTTGCAAGGCCCAAGACACCGTGGCGATGAACCCGTCTATGACCGCCAGGGTGTCCACCTTGGTCAAACCCGTCCCCTCGGCAACGATGTCGACAATCTCCTGCTTGGTCATCTGCAACCTCGCATTCCCCACTCATCCCACATGCTTGGCGCAAGCTCCGCACAGACTGGGGCAAGCTCAGCCGTTCGACTTCAGAGCGCGCTCACTTGCACGTGGCGCAATGCTTTGAGCTGCACCCGCTGCAGGACGTCGCGCTCGCAGAAGTGACGGCGCGACTGGTCCCGGCAAAACCAAACACCGAGAAGATACGCGCGGTATTGGCACTACCGCACTTGGGGCAAACCGGCGGCGAGCTATTGTCGCTGCTCCGCACCAGCTCTTCAAAGGTCACATCGCAGTCGGCGCATTTGTATTCGAAAATCGGCACTGCTTCGCTCCAGGCTCAGAAAGCCACTTTGTAGCTCAGGCGTGGCCACCGCTCCAAGGCCTCGATGAAAAGGCGCGCGTTCTGGAAGAGAAGGTCGATCAAGCGCAGGCGCCTTTCCTGCCGTACGATGCGCGGCTCGCCCTTGATGCCTGCCAGGTCCGCAGCCAGCCGCAAGGCGTCTTCAAAAGTGCCCAAGGTGTCCACCAGTCCGCTGCGCACCGCCTGCAGGCCGGTGAACACGCGTCCGTCGGCCAGGGCCAGCACTTGCGCACGCTCCATTTTGCGGCCCTCGACCACAGCATCCAAGAACTGCGCGAAAGCGTCGTCCACCCACTGTTGGAGGTAGGCGCGCTCGGCATCGGTGAGCTCGCGGTAGGGAGAACCCGTATCTTTGAACTTGCCGCTCTTGATTACCGTAAAGCCGATGCCAAGCTTGTCCAGCAGGCGACGGATGTTGGGGATCTCGGCGATCACACCAATGCTCCCGGTGGTCGTCCCCGGGTTGGCCATGATGCGCGTCGCTCCCACCGCCACATAGTAGCCGCCCGATGCCGCCACCGACCCTAAGGAGGCCACAATTACTTTGCCCGCCTCCCTGGTCTTTCTCACCTCCTCGTAGATCTCCTGCGAGGCGGCAACCCCTCCGCCCGGGCTCTCGATACGCAGGACGATGGCTTTGATGGATCCATCCCGCCGGTACTGCTTGAGCTGGCGTACCACCGGGCGGGGGTCGACGATGGTGCCGGTGAGTTCCACCACTGCCACTTTGGCCCCAAAGGATGGGAATCCCATAGCTTCGCCGCCAGCGCTGCGCAGGCTGAGCAGCGAAAGAGCCAGCAACGATAGCCCGCCCAACACCACCACCGCTGCCACGATAAGCCACACAGTGCGCTTTGCCATGCCGCCCTCACGCAAACTGCTGCCTTACTGGCAGCAGTCGTCGCTCGTCCATCTGCCGATAACGCCTTGCAAAACCGCTGCTAAGTATACTAAAAACGGCGCTAAATGTCAATCGAAAAATGGCCCCAACCGGCGGCGCGTCACTTTATTTTCCTCAGCGCCTGGGACAGGTCGTTGATCAAGTCCTCCACTGCCTCAATCCCCACCGAAAGGCGCACCAGGCCAGGCGTGATCCCGCAGGCGAGGAGGTCTTCCTCCTTGTAGGTGGAATGGGTCATGCTGGCAGGATGCTCGATCAACGTATCGCAATCACCGAGGCTCACCGCCAAGGTCATGAGCTTGACGGAGTCCATGAGTTTCTCGCCGGCAGCCCGTCCTCCCTTGAGCTCAAAAGAAACCATGCCGCCGAAGCCGGTCATCTGCTTGCGGGCCAACTCGTGCTGGGGATGAATACGCAGGCCTGGGTACCAGACTCGAGCCACCTTGGGATGAAAGCTCAGGTACTGCGCAATCCGCATGGCGTTGAACTGGTGGCGCTCCATGCGCACCGGCAGCGTCTTGAGGCCACGCACGAAGAGCCAGGCGTTGAACGGGCTCAGGCATCCTCCTAAGTCACGCAACACCTCGCCCTTGGCTCGTTTTATGAAATCCTTTGGCCCCACAATCACGCCGCCGATGGTGTCGCCGTGTCCCCCGATGTACTTGGTGGCGCTGTGGATGACGATGTCCGCTCCCAGAGAAAGCGGCCGCTGGAAGTAGGGCGTGGCAAAGGTGTTATCCACCATGAGGAGGGCGCCATGGCGGTGGGCAATCTTGGCCGCGCCCGCGATGTCGATGAGCTTCAATGTGGGGTTGGACGGCGTTTCGATAAAGACCACCCGCGTCTTTTCGTCCATGGCGGCCTCGATGTTGGCCAGCTGGCTTGCTTCAACGTCGCGCACCTCAATGCCCAGGCGCTTCATCGTCTCGCGAAAGAGCTGGTGGGTGCCGCCGTACAGAGTGTCGGAAGCGACGATGTTCTCGCCGGTGCGGACGACGGTGAGCACCGCCGTGGTAGTCGCCGCCATGCCCGAGGCAGTGGCACACGCCGCCTCGCCGCCTTCCAAGAAGGCCATCTCCCGCTCGAAGGCATCCACCGTGGGGTTCCCGATGCGCGTGTAGATGTAGCCCTCGCGCTGCCCGGCAAAGATCTCAGCCCCAGCCCTCGCACTGGGGAAGGCAAAGGTCGAGCTCTGGTAGATGGGGATGGAAACCGCGCCAGTGAGCCGATCCACGCCTCCTGACCCATGGACACACAGCGTCGCGAAACTCAGCTTGCGCATCTCCTCGGGCTTCATGACTCCTCTCCCTGATTTGACCTTGCCGGCTTGTCTTCTCGGATGCCGTGGCAAATATACGCGAGCGGCCGCAAAAAGTCAACCTCTTTCGGGAGCTTGTGCACGCAGTCAGCTGGGCACCAGCTTACCCTCGGCACAAGCCGTGCGGCCAGCATCTCCGGAGGCGACAAAAGCGAAAGGGCCGATGGTGCGCGCCGCGCTCTCCATCGGCCCTTGGTGCCCGCCGATTAGGGGACGTCAGCAGGCCAAGATCTTCTCCACTTCTTCCTTGTCCACATCAGTGATGTAGGTGATGCCACTGATGCGCGCCGCCTCCGGGGTGAGGGCAGCAATGTCGTCGCGGCTGATGTGGGCCAAGGTGAATTTGCGGCTGCCGCACATGAGCTGCCGCAAACCTTGGGCAAGGCGCTCGTAGTAGGTGTACAGACCCAGCGCGCCTGTGGGCACCTTTTCGAACAGCTCTTTGCCCAGCTCCTTGCGCAGCGAGCTGGCAGTGACAAAGATCTCGTCGATGGTGGTGCCGAAGCGCTCCACGTACACCGGTAACTGTCCTTCGGCAATGGCTCTACCGATGGTCTTGCCCACCATGGCCGCGGCAATGGGAGCCCTCGCCATGCCGACCAGCTTGAAGTACGGAGCTCCCAGGGCCAGAGCCTTGAAGATTTGGTCCTCGAAGGTAAAGCCGCCGGCCACCGCCAGCGCTGGCACGTACTTTCCTTGCTCAGCCAGCCGCTTGGCATAGAAGTACAACAGCGAATGCAGCTCCACAGGCGGAACGCCCCATTCGTTCATCATTCGCCAGGGGCTCATGCCGGTGCCGCCGCCGGCCGCATCCACCGTGAGCAGGTCGATGCGGTACTTGGACGAGTAGGCCACGGCACGCGCCAGGTCGGCCGGTCGATAGGCGCCCGTCTTCAGGAAGATGTACTTGGCGCCTGCCTTGCGCAGCTCTTCCACCCGCTGGGCAAAGGCCTCTTCATCCACCATGCCAATGCGAGAGTGGCGCTCGAATTCCTTGAACGCGCCGCGCTCGAAAGCGCGGATCACATCCGGGTCGTGGGGATCAGGAAGTACCACGTAGCCCCGGTCACGGAGCGTCTGGGCTTTTTTGAGCTCGCGAATCTTGACCTCGCCCCCGATGTCCTTGGCACCTTGGCCCCACTTCATTTCCACGCATTCGACGCCGAGTTTTTCCACGGCGTACTCGTGCACCCCGAGGCGGGTGTCTTCGACGTTGGCCTGCACGATGATGGCGCCGTAGCCGTCGCGTTGAAACTCCTTGTACAGCTGCACGCGTCTCTTGAGGTCGACCGTGTCCACGACCCTCCCACCTTTGAAGGTGGCTTCCATGTCCATGCCCACGACATTCTCGCCGATGGTCAGCCCGGTGCCGGCCAATGCCGAACCGATGGCAAGCCCCTCCCAGTTATTTTTCGCCACGTTGGTGGAACCGATGCCGGGAATAATCCATGGGTAGCGGAACTTGATCCCCTGGTCGTGGCCAATGGCCACCTCGAGGTTGACGTTGGGGAAGATGGCCTTGTCGCTGTCTGCCTCGATGCCGTGGGCCCCTACGGCAGTGCCCATGATATTGAAGTGGCCATAATCGACCGGGTAGGTCTTTTCCGCTGCCGTGGTAATGACCCCAAAAGGTTGCGGGTAGATGACCTCGTGGCCGCGATAAGCCGACTTGCCGATTTCGCACATGCCGATGCAGCCGTCCACGCAGGTGACGCACATCCCCGATGAGGGGGTAATGGAATCCTCGGTGCGATTCTTGGTGAGGGTCGCTGCCGACGAGTTTATGCGGGAAAGAGTGGTCGCCATACCTGCTGCTCCTTGTGTTTTGACCGCCCCACTGCAGAGTTCTGCTTGGACATCAGGCTACTTAACGATTT
>JACIZP010000344.1 GCA_014359355.1 Calditrichota bacterium
TTGTCCCTCAGGTGTCTGCAGGTCACGGGCATCTCTGTTGATGTCGATGCCCAGCGCATTGCGCCGCTGCCGCCGCATAGCCCCGTCGGGATTAAGCATAGGCATTGCCAAGATGGTGACGCCCTCCAAGATGCGCGCCACGAAAGGCTCCTTACGCTGCCGGGACAAGTAGGAAAGGAGATCCAGTAGCGCGCCAGTGGCCGTGGGTTCATCGCCGTGCATCTGGGACCAGAGCAGCACGCGTTGGCGGCCACGCCCTGCACGGACCAGGTATAGAGCCCGCCCTTCCACTGAGCGGCCAACCTCCTCCACCTGCAGCTCAGGCGACGACCGCGCCAACTGGCGCAGAATGTCGTAAAGTTCCTCGTGACGCAGCTCTTGCGGCCTTTCAGGCGCCACCCTCACCCGCGGGTGCACATCCCACAGGTGACGCTGGTCGAACGCTGCCTCCTGACCTCGGCTTGGTGAGGCGCTCAAGAACAGAGCGGCGCCCACGAGCGCCAGCACCACTCTGGTGCGTGCGGGAGCCATTGGCGAGTGCGTTCCGTTCACAGGTTCCCTCCTTCGTGCGTGGTACGACCGTTCCTTGCAAGGCTCACTTATGCAGCAACAGGAGCGCCGGCTTGATATGCCTTCTTTGTGGCGGGCTTGCGCGCCAACACCAGCATCTCAAAGTCGTCGAGGCGCACCGGCCGAGGTTCGAAATTCCCGGCGAGCGAACCCCAGATCTCCACCACCTCGAAGCCAGCAATCTCCAACAGCAACTTGATCTCCGGACAGGTGTAATATCGGTTTGAACAGGCAATGCTGAACTCCCTGCCCTGCTCGTCCACTCCCCGCTCGGTCCAGTAGCCGACGCACTTCTCCACATCCAGGTGCTCGTCACCTTCTGGATGCCGGAAGGCAAAGGCCGCATGGAGCACGTTGAGGAGGAAACGCCCGCCCGGACGCAAGGCGCGATGCACCTCGGCCAACACCTGGCGATTGTCCTCATCGCTTTCCAGAATGCCGAACGCCCCTTCGCACAAGGAAAAGGCTGCATCGAAACTTCCCGCGAAAGGCAACGCCCGGGCATCGGCACGGACGAAGTGCACGTGAGCATCCCCTTGGCGTGCACAGGCTTGTGCCACCTGCAGCATGCGCGCCGACAGGTCGACTCCGACTAGCCGAAAGCCCCGCCGCGCCAGCTCGATGGAGTGCCGACCCGCCCCACAAGCAAGGTCCAGAATGCGCTCATGGGGCTGCAGTCGGAGCTGTTCCACCAGAAAGTCGACCTCTTGCTTTGTTCCTTGCGTGAACCGGTAGTCCAGGTAGCGAACCCCCAACCGCTCGAAGAGCTCGCGGTACCAGCTCGTCATGGTCTGGCCTCTCCTGCGGGAATTACGATGTAGCCCTCCTGTTCATCGCCGACCCGTTCTGCGCGCCCATGGGCAAGGAGGTAGACCGTGTAGGCGCCTACGATCGCGTCCAACTCGTGATGGCTCAGTTGCTTTTGGGGGAGCACAATCCCTAACTCGGCCAGCGCGGACGCGAGGAACGCGCGGCCAACCCTTGTCTGCTTGGCCACCATTTGCCGACCAAACAGCAGGCGCTTGCTGGCGTAGGGGTAGACCTCATGCACCATCAAGCCGGCCTCCCGCAGCTGCCGGTACAGGCCAATGCTCCGCAGCACCCAGCTCTTCGCAAAGCTCTTCTTCACCGTGAAGAAGCAGCCGATCCCGCGTCGGGCGAGCTCCCTCTCGCAGAGGCGTCCTTTTCGTCCCGCGGGCTGTTCGTGACCGCAGGTCGGCTCCCGATTTTGGAAGCAACATTCCTGCAGCCCTATCGGCAGAGCGCACGGACCATCAAGTCCGACGGCAAAAAGGCGGTCTCCATGCTCCGCGAAGAAAGCGATGACTTCAGCATCGTCGAATCGACTCTCCGCGACTACCACCTGAAGCCGGTCATCGAGGATAGCGACCCCAGTTGGTCGCGAAGCGCTGCCACTGGGGTCCACGCCGCCGTACAAACAGCTGTTCATGACTCTTGCTGGCTCTTGGGCTGTCACCAGTGTAAAGATAACACATCTCCCGTAATAGTCAACCTCTTTCGTCGGGAGGAAACTTTTCAAGAGGTGGCAAGATACAGTGTGCAACTGTGCAGCAGGTGCACGCGGGCGGATACAGAAATCCCTTCAAGCTGCCTGCCTCGTGACCGACATGGGGCCTGGCACCGCGGGTTGGATGTCCAATCACGGGTTTCAAGCCGGCTCTCAGAAGTCGGGCTTGCGCATAGGCAGATAGAACAACTCCGGCCTCCCTGTGCCGCGGAAAAGCAGAGGAGCCTGAGCACTTCAAGCGCAGCTTCGGCGGCAAGTATTTGACAAATTTGAGACACAGACCACCCGGCAGAGAAAGGGCGGCTCTGCAGGGAGATCCACGGGGAGGGCCTTTTCGGAGGGGAATGCGCAATGCTTCGGACGGCTACGGGAGGACCGTGCCCGGCGTGGCCATCTCTGCACGCAAGCGACCGGTCCTATTGAGGATGTAAGACTTGCCCGGTTCACATAGCCGAGCCCGTGCGGCGGGCGGTGAAAAAGCACAGAAGACCTCACCTCTTTTTCATGAACCGGAGGACGGGTTGCCTAACGGGCTTCTCTGAGACGGCATGGGTCGCGTGCGCAGCACAGCACTTCCTCTCCGCGCCCCAATACGACCAGGCTTCCAGGAACCCTGGTTCTTCGCCAGGACCGAGGCAGCTGCCCAGATGCTTCCAACCAGAGCGACA